>CALJMY010000208.1 GCA_937981905.1 uncultured Enterobacterales bacterium | reverse complement strand
ATTTTTACCAATACTAGTAGTGATTGCGCTGATTATGATAACTCTTATGAAGCAGATGTAACTGATGTGCAAGAAGCTACTGATTTTGTGCTAGATGTTGTGATTTCTAGTGATGATGATTTTTGTATGATTGCATCTAATAATATTCCTAATCATGATTTTAATGCTACAGGTAACTTCGCTACAACAACTATTGAAGTGTCACAAGAGTTTACTATAGCAAGATCGCCTGCTGCAGCTGATGCTGCAACAGCACTTAGCCAACAGCAATACGATGTAATTATGCTTAATGGTGTACCGTTAGATATACTTTCTGCTGGTTGTTATGAAAACGGTGAAAATGTACAAATTGGTTGTAGAGTTGAAGATGACTGGCTTTTAGATCCACTTGGTACTGATAGTGCTTTTGGTGCCGATAGTCATAATGCTCATACTCAACCAACAGGTGTTTATCATTATCACGGTTCGCCAGAAGCTATGTTTGACCCTCTTGACGATTCAGCAGCTTCACCAGTTATTGGTTTTGCAGCAGATGGATTTCCAGTTTTTGGTCTTTATTTTACAGAGACAGACGGCACAATTAGTAAAGCGACCTCGAGTTATTCACTTAAAGCTGGCTCGCGTGGGGAAACAAGTGATTCAAATCCTGGCGGCGATTACGACGGCGAATATATAGATGACTATGAATATATCGCAGGTTCTGGTGATCTTGATGAATGTAACGGTATGACAGTAAATGGACAATATGGCTATTACGTTACAGAAAGCTACCCTTGGGTTATTGCGTGTTTTTCTGGAACGCCAGATAGTTCATTTGATAAATAATAATTATTTATTAAATAACTGATTTTAGAAGTGAAATATTAAGTAAAAAATATGATTCGTATTGTTAAATATTTTGTAATTTTATTATTATATATCACTGCTACCAAGAGTTTTGCACATATTGCCGGTGTCACAGACACCGGTATTAAAGTAAATTCTAACAATATAGACCTTATATATACGGTGCCTATTGATAATATTAATGAGTTCACTGAGCTGCAAAAAAGCCAACTTGTAACTACGATTACGCAAGGCTTTGTCGTTAATAATACGACAAGTGATAATATTAATAGTGATCTTTGTAATGGTCTTCTTATTTCTAAAAATAGCTTAGATAATATTCAATCTGAGCAATTTCACCTTCGTTATAAATGTACTAATCCATTAGAAAACTTGTCTATTACTTACACACTATTTATTTCCGATTATGAAAATCATAAAAACCATGTACGTTTATCTATTGCTGGAAGAAGCCAAAGCTTTACTTATTCAAATCTAAAAACTACTCATCAATTACCTATAAAAAAACTTATAGAAACATGGGGAGTAACTTTAAGTGGTAAACAATTAATCACCAATAATATTACTGAAAATATTAGTAATAATAAAATCAGTTTTACTGACCTGTTGTTACAATCGAAACATTATTTTTTAATTGGTGTTGAACATATCTTATTAGGATATGACCATGTGTTATTTTTAATTGGATTATTACTACTACCACTAAGCTTACGTTCTATTATTATTATCGCGACCTCTTTTACATTAGCGCACTCTATTACTTTAACCGTCTCGGTCTATGAACTACTTATTTTGCCAGCACCTTATGTTGAAGCTTTAATTGCGTTGAGTATTGTTTATATTGCGATAGAGAATATACGACTATTAAAACGTAATAACACGTTAGAAATGAATGAAGAAAATACTATTATTTCATGGCAGAAACGCGGTGTTATTACTTTTCTATTTGGTTTGTTACATGGCTTTGGGTTTTCATACGTACTAAAAGAAATTGGGTTAGGGGAACACGTTTTAGGCTCTTTATTATTTTTCAATTTAGGTGTTGAACTTGGCCAGTTATTAATTATTGCAGTGTGTTTTCCTCTACTTTGGTACGCTTTTAGAAAATTATGGGGGAGAACATTAGCGATTAGTTTATCGATATTAATCGGTTTAATGGGATTATTCTGGCTAGTTGAAAGAGTTTATTTTTTGCTAGTATAAATAGATAAGTTAAAAATCGTATTAAGTTAATATATGAATCAATGATGTACTGTTTTTATATATCCACGTTAACAAT
Organism: uncultured Enterobacterales bacterium; assembly: GCA_937981905.1. Lineage (GTDB taxonomy): Bacteria > Pseudomonadota > Gammaproteobacteria > Enterobacterales > Psychrobiaceae > Psychrobium. Next base: position 4,284 of record CALJMY010000208.1, on the reverse strand, counting down.
CAGCACTTATTACTTCTACGGTACAGTCCGGTGAGCCAAATGAATCATAACTTACATAACAACCTTCAGGTGTTGGTATCTCTGCATTAGGTAGTTGATAACCAATGAATGTGTATTGATTGTTTACTTTAGTTTGAAAATCACCTGATATGTTTAAGAAATCCAGCATATCCAATTGATCTCCCCCTTCTCCAATACTTTCAGGACATAGATTACGCCAATCAAGTTCAACACTACCAAATCCAAAATCAACTATATAATTTGTTTGAATCCCTCCAGGATTTTCGACGCTGGTACTTAATCCGTTTATTCTGGCTTTTATTTTTGCTAAATTTATTGTTGATTTAAATTCACTGCCTAATGATGTAAGTACTGCTACTTTTGCGTCAGTTGATAAATTGATAAATTTGGGGGCTGCTACAGTAGCTAAAATACCTAACATTACGATAACGATGATTAATTCAATAAGAGTAAAACCACTGTGTTTATTCTTAACTTTTATCGTGATACTTTCCATGTTGATATATCTGTCCCTTTAAAATTGATATTTAATTTATCAGATAAAAATAATAAAACAAATTATACACATGAAAATTAATATAATTTTACAATTAATTGTTAATTAGTTTTCGAATTTTATAATCATAAATTTTTACTAATCATCTGGTAATGATGATTAATATATTTTTTAATTATGTATTTAACGTATTACGGAAAATACTAAAACTCATATCTAAGTGCATTTAACTAATCATGTTTATATTTATGCAAAACACCATTAGGAATGTGGCAATAATCGTTTGGAAAACGTGTTAATCGTTCTTGATGCTCATCGTCACTTTTGACGTAATTAGTTAACGGTAATACCTCAACAGCAATTTTATCGGCATCATCACGTTTATTAATATATGCTGATGCTTGTTGTAGATGATTAGTTTTATTGCTATAGATTCCTGTTCGGTATTTTTCTCCGATATCTTCACCTTGTTTATTAATACTGTAAGGGTCGATGATTTCAAATAAATAACCAATGAGTAAATGAAGATTGGTGATGTCATTATCAAAAGTAACTTTTACGCATTCCGCGTAACCATCATAATCACTTTTTGTATTATTAGTTGTACCATTTGCTCTACCTGCCTGAGTCGTAATAATACCTGGTAAATACTTCATAAATTCTTGTACCCCCCAAAGACAGCCGCCCGCAAAGTAAATCGTTTCTAATTTGTCATTTTCAGGTTCGATATTATTATTTTGTTGTTTCATGGGCATCACATAATTATAAAAAGAGGTATATTTAAAACATAAAATCTAATTGAGAATTATTGTCATATACAGTAATTCCCTAGTTAAGATATAATATTCTCATAAATTGAACAACGTAAAAGAGAAAATTTAAATGGCTCCAATAGTAAAAATCAGCCTACCCGTTTTATTGTGTAGTATATCAACATTATCAATGGCATCTGATGATGTGAACATTAATGTTAATATTGACGATAGTAACATTGAAAAAATGACGATTGAGTCATCAGCAACCGCTAATAAAAAGCCTGTAGGTACCTTTGACGCTCCCGTGTCTAATTTAGAATATGATCCACGAGTTGACCTACAGTCACGTAATATGGCAGAAGCACAAGCTGACGTAACTATTCGTGGTGGTATTTTCGAAAATACTGGATTTAGAGTTGGCAGCGCTACTTTATTTGATCCGCAAACGGGACATTACTTTTCTGAAATTCCTATTGCACCTGAAATGCTAAGTGGTCCTGAAATTCTGACTGGTGCTGATAACGCATTATTAGGTATGAATAGTTCAGTGGGTACGGTCGATTTTGGTTGGAAACCGATTCAAAAAGCGGGTAGCGTATCTGTTGGATTAGGTAATAACGATTTTAACTTATTTAGCGTGCATGCTGGTTTTAATAAATCACTTGATACGACTGACGATTGGACTATTGGTTTTGAAGGTGAATTTTCTAATTCACAAAGTGATGGCACGATTGAAAATGGCGATCACGATTTCGAACGAGTTTCTGCGCGTGTTCAATTAATTGGCCCACAGTCACAAACTGATGTGTTCTTTGGTACACAAAATAAATTCTTTGGGTGGCCCAACCTTTATACGCCTTTCAATGTTAATGAAACTGAAGATTTAAATGCTAAATTGTTGATGATTAACCATAAACAAAGCTATTCAAGTGGAGACTTAGCTGAGAGTTCATTTGAAGTAACTGCTTATTCTCGTTTACATGAAGACCACTATACTTTTTCTCGTGAAAACCCAGACGTATTCCAAGCTTTTCATCAAACTAAAGTTACATCAATAGGTTTTTCTGGTCGTCATGTGCAATCTGATTCATTTTCATGGAATTATTCAGCGCAATTTATTAAAGATTCTATTGATTCAACAACCCTTGAAAATAATTTCACCTCACGTAATTATCATAAAGTAAGTGTATTGCCTGAATATGTAATGACCTTGCAAGAAGATCAACAGTTAACATTCCGTGTTGGTGCTGCTTATGATGATACTAACCGTGATGACTCAGAAGTATCGTTCATTGGTGATATTACTTGGAATAAGTTTAATGCTGACGGCTCTGCTAAAACTGTTTATTTCTCTTATGCAGAAGCAAGCCAAGTAGCAGGCTATACAGCAATTGGTGGCAGTGAGACCGGTGGTTTATTCAGAAGTAATCATCAACTTGAACGTGAGACGACTAAAAACGTAGAGTTAGGATTAAGTTTAGAACAAGACACTTGGACGTTAGATTCTGCTATTTTTTATCGTCAAGATAATGATTTAACAGATTGGACGTTTAACTTTGATTCGACCTCTGCACGTTCTGCAAATCCTGTAGACATTGATAGTGTCGGTTTTGAGCTATTAACTACTCATCAATTTGACAGTGCAAAAATTATTACAAGTTATACTTTTTTAAGTAAATCTGAAGATTATGGTGATGCCAATATTGATGCTAGTTTTTACGCGTTAAATTATCCAGATCATCGTGTTACGTTAGGTGCTATTTGGAGTCCCATTGATATGGTTGAAGTTCGTATCGATAATGAATGGCGTAAACAGGAAGAAAATTTATTACGTAATGGTGATGACGATGCATTTTTTACACATATTACATTGAAATACATGCCAGAGCAGGTTGATGGTTTAGCTATTACGTTGGCAGCAGATAATCCTTGGGATGAATCTTTTGAAGAAATTCCTGGTACACCAGGACGTGGTGAGCAATACACCGTTAGTGCGACTTATAACTGGTAAATACTAGAGTAGCTAAGTAGTAAAGAAAGTTAGGTTTTAATTGCTTCTATATTTGGAGGCAATTATTACTAGCATCGAGAATTATTTTGTTAGCAAATAACATTGTATGTTTATTTATCGTTAGTTAATTACATGCTTCCATCAATCAAATGAGGATTCTTATTCCACTTTTGCAACCACGTTAATACATCATTTTCAGGGATTGGTTTTGAAATTCCATAGCCTTGCGCCATATAGCTCCCTAAAGATAATAACAACTCGCCATGCTGAGGCGTTTCAACACCTTCTGCAATAGTCTTTAGATTAAATACTTTAGCGAGTTCAATGATACCTTCAACAATCGCTCTATCATCCATGTCATGAAGCATGTCTCGAATAAATGACTGATCTATTTTTAAATACTTAGCTGGTAAACGTTTTAGATACGTTAATGATGAATAGCCTGTCCCAAAATCATCGATAGAAAAAGTAACGCCTAATTCGCCACATGCCTTCATGACATTTGACACTAATTCAATATCTTTTAATGCACCGCTTTCTAGTACTTCAAATTCAATACTTGCTGGTTTGAAAGCAGGGTATTGTTTAATGGTCTTTTTTAAATCATCAACAAAATCAGGATGTTGTAAGTGCAACGGGCTAATGTTAACGCTAATTGGAATATTATGACCTAACTCTATCCATTTTTTTGATTGCTTGAAGGCCGTTGCAATAACCCATTTTCCAATCTCTATATCTAATAAATCATGCTGAACAACAGGTAAAAACATTACAGGAGGAAGAATGCCTCGTTCTGGATGATTCCAGCGAATGAGTGCTTCAACACCAACTAGCTGATTCGTTCTAAGATCTACTTTAGGTTGATAATAAAGTAAAAATTCTTCATTGTTTAACGCTTGCCCAATTCTTGTTAGCTCTTCATTATGATGCTTAACTGCTGCGTCTTGCTCTATGTCAAATGTATAGTTTTGATTCTTACCTTTTTGTTTTGCTTTATACAT
>CALJMY010000207.1 GCA_937981905.1 uncultured Enterobacterales bacterium | reverse complement strand
GGTAACTCTGTGCCAAGAGCAACACGCATAGCACCTGTAAGGGTAGCGAAATCAATCATTATTTCTGGTTTGTCATTAATCGCTTCACTGATTGCGTCACATAACACTAAACGGCCTTCGGCATCTGTGTTGTCGATTTCAACGGTAATACCCGCGCGCGTTGTTATCACATCACCTGGACGGAGTGCGTTAGCTGATACAGCGTTTTCAACGGCTGGAATTAAAACGCGTAATTTCACAGGCAGATTATGCCCCATGATTAATTGAGCAAGCCCAAGTACATGGGCAGCGCCGCCCATGTCTTTTTTCATGTAACGCATGCCAGCAGTTGGTTTTAAATCTAGTCCACCACTATCAAAACAAACGCCTTTACCAATTAATGTAACCAGTGGATTGTTGTCATTGCCCCAAGTTAAATCAATTAATTGAGGTTGATGAACACTAGCACGGCCAACAGCGTGAATTGTAGGATAGTTGTTAATCAGTAAATCATCACCAATTATTTGAGTAACACTACCACCATATTGCTTGGTCAACGCAATTGCTGTTTGTGCTAAATCTTCAGGCATCATGTCAGCAGCGGGTGCGTTAATAAGATCACGAACGAGAGATTGCGCTTTATTATCAATAGTGACTGATTCAACAAGAGATTGATTATTGATAACTAATGTAGGATAAGTTGTTTTAACTGCTTTATAACGATCGAAATTATAACAACCGGCTTGCCAACCAAAAGCGATAGCTTCGTGATGTTGCTCAGAAGCATTTAAAGTGAAGGTTAAATTTGGAAGTTCTTTAGCTAACGAGCCACATGAGAAATAATCTGTTAAATCAGAAACCACAAACAAAGCTAAAGCAATATCACCATTAGATGATGGAATTAAAGATAAACCAGTTCCTAAGTATTTTGTAGCCGTTAACCATGTTTTTGTTGTTTTTAATTGTTGTGCAAACCATTGGTTGTATTCATCTTTTTGAAGGATATGTAATTCAATAATTGGTTGTTCGCTAGAATGGATAAGCATGTAAAGTCCTTGTGAGAAAAATATGAAAATAAACAGGTTAGTATTATACCTAGCTCAAAGCAGAATGCATGTTATTAGAATGTCAGTAACAGACAATTACTGTAACGAGTTGTTAGATCAACTTTGAATAGGTAAATAAAATTTAATCAGTTATATAGGGATTTGAGATATAATATTTTTTTAATTGGAGCAGCTAGATTATGTATTACGGATTATTACTCATTTTATTGCCATTATTATTAGGATATTTAGTGGTTGTTAAATCAACTAAATGGAACCATGTTATTAATAAAAGCTGTACTTACATGATTTATTTAATTTTATTTATTATGGGGATTAGTCTTAGTCAATTAGATGATCTATCTGGTAATGCAACAACTATATTATGGTATTCACTCATTTTTATTATGTTACCTATATCGCTAAATTTAGCTGGTTTATGGTGGTTTGATAAACGAAAAACTAAGCATGTAATTGATGAGGCTGTTACCAAAATTGATAAATTACCTTTAATTTTAGAGTCTTTATCATTGTTAGGTGTTGTTGCTTTGGGATTTGTAGTTGGTTTGTTTGTGAATATTGAAAAATTATTTATTAACAATTTAGGTGAATGGGCGCTCATGGCATTATTAGCACTTATTGGTATTCAATTACGAAATAGTGGTATTGCGCTTAAAGAAATTTTATTAAATAAAGCAGGGTTAATGATCGCGTTAATTGTGATTATCACATCATGGATTGGTGGCGTTGTAGCCAGTTATATTTTAGATTTACCAATGAATCATGGCTTAGCAATTAGTTCTGGTGTTGGGTGGTATTCATTATCTGGTATTTTAATTAGTGATGGTATTTCTCCCGTACTTGGTGGCGTTGCTTTTATTGCTGATTTAGGACGTGAATTAATTGCTATTTTACTTATTCCATTATTAATTAAGAAATACCCAGGTTGTGGCGTTGGTGTTGGCGGTGCTACCGCGATGGACTTTACTTTGCCTATCATTCAAAAAAGTGGTGGGAGTGACGTTGTACCAATGGCTATTGTGAGTGGTTTTATTTTAACGTTAATTGCACCAGTGGCGATATTAATTTTTATCAACGGTTAATGAGTAGATCTTAACTGAAAATTTAAGAACTACTCTGGATTAAAATAACAATCTGTTAGTCTATTTATATTATTGTGTTTAACCTCTAATCTTTTCTTCACTGTAAGTGAGTAAAAGATTAGCTGGCAATATTAAACCAATGGCCTACAAAGATAGATGAAAACATGGCAATACTTCCCCAAAATAAAATACGTATTGAAGCAAGTTTTTTAGGTGTACCTCCTAACCAAGCAGACAAACAACCAAGTAAAACAAGTGCGAGTAATGAAATTATAACAACCGCTGGTATTAAATTAGTCATGCTAAATATCATGATTGATATCAGAGGGATAATAGCGCCGGTCGAAAAAGATAAAGCTGAAACCCATGCAGCTTGTAAAGGGTTGCTTTGTGACAAATCGGTTATACCTAACTCATCTCTGGCATGACTGCCGAGCGCGTCACTTTCCATTAATTTGGTAGCGACAATCAACGATAATTCTGTTTGTAATCCTCTTTTTTCGTAAATAGCCGCTAATTCTTGAATTTCAAGTTCCCAGTTATTGGCAAGATGATCTTTTTCTATCGATAATTCAGCTAATTCAATATCAGATTGAGAGCTTACCGAAACATATTCACCAGCGGCCATTGAAAGGGCACCTGCGACTAGAGCTGCAAGTCCAACAATAAATAAATTTTGAGAAGCTACATTTGATGCTGCTACTCCGACAATGAGACTAGAAGTAGATACAATTCCATCGTTGGCACCGAGTACCACGGCTCGAATCCAACCGATTCGATCTGCTTTGTGTTCTTTGTTATACGTCAAAGCTTTCTCCCTATTCTCGTGTACGCTTTATTATTGGTTCACTAATACAAAATGATTAAAGAGTTAAATCATAACTTACTCTAACAATTACTTTATGGGTATATTTAATTTGGAGGTTAAGCTTTTATTTTTAATATCACGTAATCTTCATACAGAATAAAAACATCTTATAAAGAGAACAATGCTATCTAAAATGTAATCAAAGGGTTTGATCAAGTATCTAATATCAATATTTCGTAATTCGTTTGTTTTATCCACACAAATGATCATTAAATGATGATAAACTATCGCGAAATTTTAGACGTTATAATTCCTGCTATCGCGAAAGACATCAAATTAGGTCTATCTGCGTTTTTTTTAATCTAAAATAGTTAAATTCTGTGGTGTTAATCACTTTCAGGGATTGGCAGCATTACATTACACTGGCATTATAACTTCCATAAAATAACACGCTAATTTTCACCTTTTCAAATGTAAGGAATATCATGGATTCGCTAACGCTTTCTCCAATTAAAACAGTAAATGGTACTGTTAATCTTCCCGGTTCAAAAAGCTTATCTAATAGAGCTTTATTATTGGCTGCGTTAGCTAATGGTGTAACTACTATTCATAACTTACTAGACAGTGATGATATTCGTCATATGTTAGATGCGTTAAAAGCATTAGGTATTGAATATACATTAAATGAAGATAAAACAATCTGTAAAGTGACAGGTAATGGCGGTCCTATTAATAGTGATATCGCTCATGAACTTTATTTAGGTAATGCTGGAACAGCAATGCGCCCACTTTGTGCTGCGTTATGTCTTGGTAAAGGCGAGTTCACATTAACGGGTGAACCAAGAATGTCTGAAAGACCTATAGATTCATTAGTTGAATCACTTCAGACAATGGGGTGTGATATTAAATATCATGACTTCCCAGGCTTTCCACCAGTAACTATCAATGGTACAGGTCTTCAAGGCGGCCATGTAAAAATTGACGGTTCTGTATCAAGTCAATTTTTAACAGCATTTTTAATGGCAGCACCACTAGCTAAAGATGATATTACTATTGAAATAGTTGGTGAGCTTGTTTCTAAACCTTATATTGAAATCACACTTGATTTAATGTCGAAGTTTGGTGTTGAAGTTGAACATACTAATCTTCAGTCATTTATTGTTAAGGGGAATCAACAATACCAAACTCCAGGTGATGTTTTTGTTGAAGGCGATGCGTCATCTGCCAGCTATTTCCTAGCAGCGGGCGCTATCAAAGGCGGCACTATTACAGTGACAGGTGTTGGTAGTGATTCTGTGCAAGGTGATAAGCATTTCGCTGATGTTCTTGAAGCAATGGGGGCTAAAATTGAATGGCAACCACATTCAATTACTGTAAGTGCTGGTGAATTAACAGCTGTTGATATGGACATGAATCATATTCCAGATGCAGCAATGACTATAGCTACAGCCGCTTTATTTGCTAAAGGCACAACGAGCATTCGTAATATTTATAACTGGCGCGTTAAAGAAACGGATAGATTAAACGCAATGGCAACAGAATTACGTAAAGTTGGAGCTATTGTTGAAGAAGGGCATGACTATATTACGATTACCCCACCAGAAACACTTAATCATGCTGCAATTGACACTTATAATGATCATCGCATTGCTATGTGTTTTTCATTGGTAGCATTGAGTGATACACCTATCACAATAAACGATCCAGGGTGTACAGCAAAAACATTCCCTACTTATTTTGATGAGTTCTCACGTATCAGTGAGTAAAAAATAACATGTAGATTAAGTGTAGTTAATACGTTAAATTTTTGGTTGTTTATATCATATTCTTACATTTTCATATAGAATACGCTCCGAAAATTTACAGACTTATTAGCTATATTGTTAGTGGGTTATGTATTGTACGCCTCAGGGCGTTTTAATTAGGAGTATACGATGTCTGAACATTTGTCAGTAATTACTATTGATGGACCAAGTGGAGCAGGTAAAGGAACTATCGCTCGTTTATTAGCTGATAAACTGGGTTGGCAATTATTGGACAGTGGTGCAATTTATCGTGTTTTAGCACTTGCTGCTATTCACCATAATGTTGCATTAGACAACGAAGATGCTTTAACACCACTTGCTGGTCACTTAGATGTTAGTTTTATTAGTGATAATGAAACAGGAACAATTAAAGTAATCTTGGAAGGTGAAGATGTTAGCCGTGATATTCGTACTGAAAAAGTAGGCAATAGCGCATCTAAAATTGCTGCATTTCCTCGTGTACGTGAAGCGTTACTGCGCAGACAACGCGCATTTTTAAGTGACGATGGTTTAATTGCTGATGGCCGTGATATGGGAACCATAGTTTTCCCTCAAGCGCCTATTAAATTTTTCCTTACTGCAAGCGCAGAAGAGCGGGCGCAGCGCCGTTTTAATCAGTTGCAAGAAAAGGGCTTTGATGCTAATATCCACTCCCTTTTGAGCGAGATCACAGAACGTGACGAACGAGATCGTAACCGAACGGTTGCTCCTCTTGTGCCGGCTGATGATGCGCTAATGATAGATTCGACTGGTTTATCTATAGAACAAGTTATGAACAAAGTACTTGAACATGCGTTAATTGACGCCTAACTATAGTAAATAAGTCTACCAAACCCTAAGTTCTCTCAAGGATGATAGAACTCTAATTAACAACCCCGTTATCGCTGGATTGCGTACTCGGAATATAAATGTGAATTTAAACATGACTGAATCTTTTGCTCAACTGTTTGAAGAGTCTCTTCAAGAACTAGAAACGCGTCAAGGTGCCATTGTTAAAGGTACTGTTGTACGTATCGAACGTGGTACTGTATTAGTAGACGCAGGTCTTAAATCAGAAAGCCCTATTTCTGCTGACCAATTCAAAAATGCACTAGGCGAACTAGAAGTAGCTGTTGGCGACGTTGTAGACGTTGCGATTGAAGCTATGGAAGATGGCTTTGGTGAAACTCAATTATCTCGTGAAAAAGCAAAACGTCATGAGTCTTGGGGTGTTCTTGAGAAAGCATTTGAAGAGCAAGAAACTATCGTTGGTGTTATCAACGGTAAAGTTAAAGGTGGTTTCACTGTTGAAGTGAATACTATCCGCGCTTTCCTACCTGGTTCATTAGTTGATGTACGTCCAGTACGTGATACTTCTCACCTTGAAGGTAAAGAGTTAGAATTTAAAGTTATCAAACTTGATCAAAAACGTAATAACGTTGTTGTTTCTCGCCGTGCAGTTATTGAAACTGAAAACAGTGCAGAACGTGAAGAGCTTCTTGCATCTCTTCAAGAAGGCATCGAAGTTAAAGGTATCGTTAAGAACCTTACTGACTACGGCGCATTCGTTGATCTTGGCGGTATTGATGGTCTTCTACATATCACTGATATGGCTTGGAAACGCGTTAAGCACCCAAGCGAAATCGTTGCAGTTGGCGATGAAATCAATGTACGTGTACTTAAGTACGATCGTGAAAAGACTCGTGTTTCACTTGGTCTTAAGCAAATGGGTGAAGATCCATGGGTTTCAATCGCTGGTCGTTTCCCAGAAGGTCACAAACTTACTGGTCGCGTAACTAACCTTACAGATTACGGTTGTTTCGTTGAGATTCAAGAAGGCGTTGAAGGTCTTGTTCACGTTTCTGAAATGGATTGGACTAACAAAAACATCCACCCATCTAAAGTTGTTAGCTTAGATGATGTTGTTGAAGTTATGGTTCTTGACATTGATGAAGAACGTCGTCGTATTTCTCTAGGCCTTAAGCAATGTGTTGCTAATCCTTGGTCTGAGTTCTCTTCGAAATTCGCTAAAGGCGATCGTGTTTCTGGTAAGATCAAATCAATCACTGATTTCGGTGTATTCATTGGTCTTGACGGCGGCATCGACGGTCTTGTTCACTTGTCAGACATTTCTTGGAATGTTTCTGGTGAAGATGCTGTTCGTGATTTCGCTAAAGGCGATGAGATTGAAGCTGTTGTTCTTGCTGTTGATGCAGAACGCGAGCGTATTTCTCTTGGTATCAAGCAATCAGAAGAAGACCCGTTCAACAACTACCTTGCTGAAAATAAGAAAGGTACTGTTGTAAATGGTAAAGTATCAGCTGTTGACGCTAAAGGCGCAACAATTGTACTTGCTGACAGCGTTGAAGGTTATATCCGTGTTGCTGATATTTCACGTGACCGTGTTGAAGATGCATCTAGCGAACTTACAGTTGGCCAAGATGTTGAAGCAAAATACGTTGGTGTTGATCGTAAGAACCGCGTAATTAGCTTATCAATCAAAGCTAAAGACGAAGCTGAAGAGAAATCAGCAGTTGAAAGCGTAAACAATAGTGAAGAGAGCTTCTCTTCAAATGCTATGGCTGAAGCGTTCAAAAACGCAAACCGTGACTAATTAATAGTTGACTGGGGCGTGAAAACGCCTCATTCTACTGTAAATAGTAACGCTAAGAGGAAGGTTTATGACTAAGTCAGAATTAATTGAAAGATTAGCCCTGAAACAATTACATTTGTCAGCTAAAGATATCGAGTCTGCTGTTAAAGACATGCTTGATATGATGGCAAATACATTGTCTTCAGGTGACCGAATTGAAATTCGTGGTTTTGGTAGTTTTTCGCTTCATTATCGTGCACCACGCATTGGACGTAATCCAAAGTCTGGTGAAACGGTTGATCTGGGTTCAAAATATGTACCTCATTTCAAACCGGGTAAAGAACTGCGTGAACGAGTTAATGCCAGTCTTAATGCATAGTTACTAATTTAGTAGCTGTTTGTGTTCAAAAAAGCGACCTTAGGGTCGCTTTTTTTATAAACAATAAATAATATCTAGAAAGCGTTGTCGTTTTCTTAGATAATGACTAACAATAATAATGTGTTAGCATAAACGTTTAATTAGATCTGGACCAAGGAGAAGTGATGAAAGTTGTTCTAATTACTATGGTTGTGATTGTATTTTTTACAATTTCGATGCTATTTAGTGTGAGTAATGAAGCAATGGTTGATCTTAACTATTTAATTGGCACTGGCAACTTTAAAATCAGTTATCTCATTGGGTTATCATTTTTAAGTGGCTTTATTATTTGCTGGATACTGGTGTATACAATGCATTTAAAGTTGAAATTAAAAATGTCTTTTTTACGTAAAAAAATAAACAAATTAGAATTAAATAATTCTTCTGTTGCTTTAAAAGATAAAGCTTAGATTACGATGGTTGAATTACTGTTCCTTTTATTACCAATTGCAGCGGCTTATGGTTGGTATATGGGACGACGCAGTGCAGGTCATCAGCACCAGCATAACGCAAGTGAACATTCCAAAAATTATTTTGCTGGTTTAAATTATCTATTATCAGATGAACCAGACAAAGCTGTTGATCAGTTTATCTCATTAGTTGAAGTTGATAATGAAACTATTGAAACCCATTTAGCATTAGGACGATTGTTTCGCCAACGTGGAGAAGTAGATCGCTCATTACGAATTCATCAGAATTTGCTTGCTCGCCCATCATTAACGCAGGAACAACGAGATACTGCGTTATTTGAATTAGCTAATGATTATCTTCAAGCAGGCCTTATTGACAGAAGTGCTAATATCTTTATTGAGTTGTCAGATAATGCAACTTACAAAGAAAAATCGTTATCTCATCTTGTGTGTATATATCAAAAAACAAAAGAATGGCAACTGGCTATCGATTCATCAAGAGCATTGGTAGATTTAGGCAGCAGAAAACTTATTCCTGCACGAGCACATTTTTATTGTGAATTATATAAAGAGAGTGGAAAAGTAAAAGACATTGAATTTTTAAAACGTGCATTACAGGTTGACGCTGGTTGTACTCGAGCACGTTTATTATTAGGTAATTATTATTTATCACATAAGCAATATTCAGATTGCCAATTAGTGATTGACCAATTTTTAGGTCAAGATATCGACTTTTTTAGAGAGGCGTTACCACTTTTTAAAGCATGTTATGTGGGAAGAGAGCAAACAGATTTATTAGAAACAAAATTAAATGATGCTATTAATAAAGGCGCTGGGATTGCGACTTTAATGTTAAAATTAGAAATAGTAGGCAGTCGTTTTACTGCGATAGAAAGAGAAAAAATATTAACTGATCACTTGGTGAAAGCGCCGAGCGTGATTGGCTTTTATCATTTAATGGGTGCTCAATTAGAGTACGCTGAAAAGGGTAAAGCTAAGGATAGTTTATTACAACTTCAATCATTGGTTGGGGAACAGTTAAGAGTACGACCTGTTTATAGATGTTGTAGTTGTGGATTTAGTGCCAAGAAAATACATTGGCAGTGCCCGTCTTGTCGAACTTGGGGAAGTGTTAAACCTATTCGTGGTTTAGACGGTGATTAACAAAATAGCAAAAGATAAGTTTAAGGTAGAGAATAAAATGAGTAATGAATCAAAAGTTGTTGTGGCATTAGATTTTAATAATGAAGCGAGTGCATTAGCATTTGTCGACAGTATTTCAGTAGACAGTTGTCGTTTAAAAATAGGTAAAGAAATGTTTACTTATTTTGGCCCTGTATTTGTAAAAAAACTAGTTGATAAAGGTTTTGATGTCTTCTTAGATTTAAAATTTCATGATATTCCAAATACAGTAGCAAAAGCAGTAACAGCCGCTGCTGAACTAGGTGTGTGGATGGTGAATGTTCATGCAACTGGCGGCGAAAAAATGATGCAAGCGGCCAAAGAAGCATTGGTTCCTTATGGCGATAAAGCGCCGTTATTAATTGCTGTGACTGTCCTTACTAGTATGGAACAATCAGAATTACCATTAATTGGTGTTGAAGCTCCTTTGGATGCTCATGTGCTTAAATTGGCGACACTAGCTAAAACAAGTGGTCTTGATGGTGTTGTCTGTTCAGCTCAAGAAGCAACAGCGTTAAAAGCAGCATTAGGTAAAGACTTTAAATTAATTACACCAGGTATTAGACCCGCAGGAAGTGCTGTTGGTGATCAAAAGAGAATAATGACACCACTAAAAGCAGTTCAAGCAGGAAGCGATTATTTAGTAATTGGTCGTCCTATTACACAATCTGACAATCCTCAATCAGTGTTAGCAAGTATTAATAGCGAATTATAAGATTTATTATAATTATTCAAACCGCCGAAAGGCGGTTTTTTTATGTCTATAAATAAGTCTTTGGATTATGAATTTTCGAGTAAACCTGAATCATCAGCTTTTAAAAAGTCACTTCTCTTAAATTAATTACTATTAATGATTTCTAATTGTTTATAAATTTGCTATAAATTAAAACAGTTGTTTAAATCTTAGCTGATCACATAATAGGAATTATCACATGACCGAATTCAAACCGCCGTTAGAAGATATGAATTTTTTATTAGCCAATGTGTTTGGTGTCGAAAAGTTATGGCAGGACATCCCTGCACTTAACGAAGCAATTGATGTTGATACTGCTAACGCCATATTAGAAGAAGGCGGTAAATTAGCTAGCTCTCTAATTGCACCGCTTAATCGATCAGGTGATGAAGAAGGTGCAATCTTTGATGACGGCATTGTAACTACGCCTAAAGGTTTTAAAGCAGCGTTTGATGAGTTTGCTGAAGGTGGTTGGAGCGGGCTGTGTGGTGATCCTGAGTTTGGTGGAATGGGTATGCCTAAAATGTTAGGCGTTTTATTCGATGAAATGATGTATGCAGCCAATACTTCGTTTACGTTATATTCAACACTAACAGCAGGTGCTTGTTTGGCATTAAATGCTCATGGCAGCGAATCACTAAAAAGCGATTATTTACCTCATCTTTATAGTGGCCGCTGGTCTGCTTCAATGTGTTTAACTGAACCTCATAGTGGTACAGATTTAGGACTTATCAAAACAAAAGCGATTCCTAACAATGAAGGTAGTTTTGATATAACAGGGACTAAAATTTTTATTACTGGCGGAGAACACGATCTTAATGAAAATATTATTCATTTAGTCTTAGCAAAATTACCTGATGCAGCACCTGGCGCGCGTGGAATTTCATTATTTTTAGTACCAAAAATTAACGTAGAGAATGATGAGCTAACAACACCAAATAATGTTTCTTGTGGCTCTATCGAACATAAAATGGGAATAAAAGCTTCATCGACTTGTGTCATGAATTTTGATGAATCCAAAGGTTACCTAATTGGAGAAGCAGGTAAAGGTTTAGCTTGCATGTTCACTATGATGAATTACGAACGATTGTCGATAGGAATTCAAGGGATTGGCTGTGGTGAAATGGCTTATCAAGGTGCGAGTGAATATGCAAAAGAACGCTTACAAAGCAAAGGTATTGGTGAGTTAAGAGATACAACCAAAGAAGCTGACCCTATTATTGTTCATGGTGATGTTCGCCGCATGTTATTAACAACAAGAGCAAATAACGAAGGCAGCAGGGCATTTGCTTTATATATTGCTAAACAATTAGACATTGCAAAGTTTAGTGATAATGAAATTGACAAAACTAAAGCGAGAAGTTTAATTGCTCTACTAACCCCCGTTGCTAAAGCATTCTTTACTGATCTCGGCTTAGAATCAACTATCTTAAGTCAGCAAGTGTTTGGCGGACATGGATATATCCGTGAATGGGGAATGGAGCAATTAGTACGTGATGCGCGTATCGCTCAAATATATGAAGGTACTAATGGTATTCAAGCGCTTGATTTAATAGGGCGTAAAGTAGTAGCCAATAAAGGTGATGATTTTTCTATATTTTCAAATGAAATCAAATCATATATTAGCACTTTCAAGACGGGAGACTTAGCTGATAATAAACGGCTTCAATCAATGTTTAATCACCTTGAGCAATCTATTACTTCATTAGATAAATTAACAGCATTAATGTTAAGCCGGGGACAAGATGGTAATGAAATTAATGGTAACGCGGTCGATTACTTAAATGCTTTCGGTTATGCATCATATGCTTATATGTGGTGTATGACCTCGATTAGTGCTGTTGAAGCACAGTTCAGTAGTGATAATCCTTATCTTGAAAATAAATTGCTGATTGCTGAATTCTTCTTTGCTCGATTATTACCGAAACAACAAACGTATACATTAGCTATAGAATCAGGTGTCGAATCAATGATGGCAATGCCAAACGATATGTTTTAACTGACATAAAAAAAGTAAAGCTGTCTAATATTAAAGCCGAATATACATTCGGTTTTTTTACGTCGTTAAATAAATACACATTTTTCTTAACTCACTGGTTGAAATGAAAATTTCAACCCCCATTAATTACAGTAAGCGCAGTGTTGCGCATTAATAAGTAATTTATTTTTTGGAGTTAAGCATGTCAGAAACACAAACTCATGGCTTTCAAACGGAAGTAACGCAAATTCTACAGTTAATGATTCATTCACTGTATTCAAATAAAGAAATCTTCTTGCGCGAACTTGTTTCAAACGCGGCAGATGCTGCTGACAAACTACGTTTTAAGGCATTAGAAGATAGTTCTTTATACGAAGGCGATGGTGATTTACGCGTACGTATTGGGTTTGATAAAGAAGCCCGTACTATTACTATTAGTGATAACGGTATTGGAATGTCACGCGATGACGTGATTAGTCATTTAGGTACGATTGCAAAATCTGGTACAGCTGACTTTTTCTCAAATCTATCTGGTGACCAAGCGAAAGACAGTCAACTAATCGGTCAATTTGGTGTTGGTTTCTACTCAGCATTTATCGTTGCTCATAAAGTTGTTGTGAACACGCGTAAAGCTGGTGACTCGGCTGATCAAGCTATTCGTTGGGAATCTGAAGGTAAAGGTAGCTTTGATTTAACAGAAATCGTTAAAGAAGATCGTGGTACTGAAATTATTCTTCACTTAAACGAAGAAGAAGAAGAATTCTTAAATGATTACCGCCTAAAGCAAGTGGTTGGTAAATACTCTGATCATATCTCTGTAACCGTTGAAATGTTTACAGAAGAAGTTGCTGAAGTAGAAGTTGAAGACGGTGATAATACACCTGCAGTGCCTGCAAAGTGGGAAGCTGTAAATAAAGCAACAGCACTTTGGACGCTAAGTAAGTCTGAATTAAAAGACGAAGAATACAAAGAATTCTACAAGCACGTTGCTAACGATTTTGAAGATCCATTAATTTGGGCACATAACAAAGTTGAAGGTAAATTAGAATACACGAGCTTATTATACATTCCAGCACGCGCGCCTTGGGATATGTATAACCGTGAATCTAGCAACGGCTTAAAACTTTACGTACAACGTGTATTCATTATGGATGACGCTGAACAGTTTATGCCTGCATACCTACGTTTCGTTAAAGGTTTAGTTGATTCAAATGATTTACCATTAAACGTATCTCGTGAAATTCTTCAAGAAAATAGCGTGACTAAACAAATGCGTAGTGGTTGTACTAAACGCGTTCTTCAAACGTTAGAAAAATTAGCGAAAAAAGACAGCGATAAATATCAAACATTCTGGAAAGAATTTGGTCAAGCGTTAAAAGAAGGTCCAGCTGAAGATTCTGCAAACAAAGAAGCTATTGCAAAATTATTACGCTTTGCATCAACACATAACGACACTGATGAGCAATCAGTATCGCTTGAAGATTACATCGCGCGTATGCCTGAAGGCCAAGATTCTATCTACTACATTACAGCAGATAGTTTTGCAGCCGCAAAAAATAGCCCGCATTTAGAGCAACTTCGTAGCCGTGGATTTGAAGTATTATTATTATCAGATCGCATCGATGAATGGTTAATGAGCCATTTGACTGAATACAGCGACAAACAATTCCAATCGGTTGTTAAAGCTGATTTAGATTTAGGCGAAGTTGATGAAGAAACGAAAGCTAAGCAAGAAGAAGCAGAGAAATCGTTCGAGTCAATCACTGAGCGTATGAAGTCTGTTTTAGGTGATGAAGTAAAAGATGTACGCGTATCACATCGTTTAACAAACACCCCAAGTTGTATCGTGTCTGACGGTCAAGATATGACAAGCCAAATGATAAAACTAATGGAAGCAGCAGGTCAGCCTGTTCCACAAACTAAGTTTATCTTTGAGTACAATCCTGATCATACGTTAGTGAAACATTTAGCGGAAGAGCAAGATGATGCACGTTTTGAAAAATGGGTTGATGTATTATATCGTCAAGCGCAATTATCAGAGCGTGGTTCAATTGAAGATCCAGCTGGTTTCATCAATAAAATGAACGAACTGATGTTAGATCTAGCTAAGAATAAATAAAGTAAAATCAAAGGTTACTTTTCTTTAAGGAAAAGTAGCCTTTATAAAGATAATCTTTATATGCAAGGCATAAAAAAACGGCGCTATTAGCGCCGTTTTTATTGAATATCAGTTATTTAAAAAGCGCTAGTATCGCTAAATAAACCAACTTTTAAATCTTTAGCATTATAAATTTCACGACCATCAACTTCCATTGTTGCATCAGCAAGACCCATAACAAGCTTACGATTGATAACACGCTTCATGTTGATTTTATAAGTTACTTTTTTAGCATTTGGTAATACTTGTCCAGTAAACTTAAGTTCACCCACACCCAGCGCACGGCCACGACCTTTACCACCAACCCAGCCTAGGTAAAAACCAACAAGCTGCCACATAGCATCTAGTCCTAAACAACCAGGCATAACTGGGTCACCTATAAAGTGACAATCAAAAAACCATAAGTCTTTAGTAATATCTAGCTCAGCAATTATTTCGCCTTTGCCAAAAGTACCACCGTCTTCAGTCATGCTTACAATGCGGTCCATCATTAACATACTTGGTGCTGGTAATTGTGGATTACCTTCACCGAATAATTCACCACGGCCACTTGCTAGTAGATCTTCTTTTGAATAACTCGATTGTTTAGACATTTTTTAAACCATTATATTAATATAGGGGCTAGATTAGCGAACAGCTGTAAGCTAAACAACTCCGATGAGCGAATATTACCAAAACTTTAATCGATCTAAGATCGTTCTATGCTCAGGTTGAGGATTATTTATAGATTCTATACGTTGTTCTATCACGCCATAAAGCGTTTTTTCAGGGTAGCAGCCATCGTCGTCTACAGTGCCAGCTTTAAGGTTAAAACATAGCTCTATAGCCTGTTCTATATGATCAACAGGGAAAATAGAAAATGTATTTTTATTGATAGCTTCACATATTTCTGGGGGTAAATTTAAATTATTAATATTACTGGATGGAATGATAACGGCTTGTTTATTATGTAAACCATTTGCCTTACACACATTATAAAAACCAATTATCTTTTCGTTAACACCGCCAATAGCTAAAATATTACCAAATTGATCCATCGCGCCAGTAACAGCAATGCCTTGCTCTAAAGGTTTGGCAGCAAAAGCAGAGAGTAAACATAATAAACTTGCCATGGCTGCACTATCGCCATCAATACCTTGGTAAGATTGCTCAAATACCAAATTAGCATCTAAAGGAATCTCCTCATCTAAAGCAAACTTTTGATGTAAGTAAGACGTTAAAATAGCGACGCCTTTAGCGTGAATATTACCTGCCATGTCAACTTTACGTTCAACATCGCTTATTTCACCACTACCAACATACACGGCGGCAGTAACACGTGAGGGTTCACCAAAGCTGTCTAAGTCAGTATCTAATACTGATAATGCGTTAATTTGTCCAACATGTTGACCATCTGTAATCAATAATAATTGCTTATCTTTAATTGATTCAAATGAATATTGTGCAATACGATTTTTACGATGATTAAATGCCTCAATCGCTTGCTCGATGTGCTGTTCGCTGAGTTTATCTCCATCTGTTGTAAACACTTGTGCTTGTTGAATAAGAGATTTCAGCATTGAGCTGTCAAGTGACATTCTATGCTGATGCTCAATCAAGAATGAAGAATAAGTCATTAGAGCAACTAATGCACAGGTCGTTAAATCATAACAATTAGCGCGGCGTGCAATATTTTGTAAATAACCCGCGTAACGTAAATAATCTTCATCGGTGTCTAATGCAAACTGATGATTGACTTCAGCAACTAACGGAAAAAACTGCGTAATGTCAGGATCTATTTCTAAAAAGTTTTTATAAGACAGTGCATCACCCACAAGAATTATTTGTGTCTTCAATGGAATAGCTTGCGGATCTAACCAATGGTTAGCACTCGTCCATTTTATTTCACGGTCAAATAATGATGATTTTAATTCAAACCACAATTGAGGATTTTCTAATAAGCGGTCACTGGGTAAAATTAACACACCGCCATTAGCTTGATGTAATAAACCAGGTTGTAATAAATGGTGATTAGCAACCGTTGTACCTTGCTCAGTAATATGAGCAATATCCCCAAATAATTTAAGGCTATCTGGATTATCGCAAAACACGATTGGGAAAGTATTATCAGCTTCTTGAGAAACAAAATTATTAACTAACACGGGGTGACTTAAAGTGTTTCCACTATCAAGTTGTTTAGCTAATTCACTTAAATAACTAATGACTTTAGGTAAACGCTTAAAGACTTTTAATAATGGCTCAAGCTCAACCGTATAATATTTTTGATCGCTTTGTGTATCGCTATCTTTATTTTCTTTAACCAGTAATCCACTACGCTTTAACCAAGAATGAACTAAACGTTCAAATTTTACACCTTGACCTTGTGGTAAGTTTAAAGAAATAGGGCGACGTGAATTAGTAACATCTTCACAATAAACAACATCAAAAACATTATCAGTGGTTAATGGGTGAGAGGTTAATAACTCCCGAATTAACGCTTTAGAATCAATAGCAGGATAACCTAATACCATCATGTGCTGTTCACTACATTCTGGAGTCGAGAAAAACTTAAAGGCATTACGGGCACGTTCTTGCCCTAAGCTCAAACCAATAGCATCTAACCATGATTGATCTTCAAGTAAGGTTTGTGCGCGTTGTTGATTAAACCCTAAGCTGTCTTTTGTTAATCCTGATACTTTCTTCAATGATTGCTATCCTTAATCTTTATATGAGTGCTGATATTAAAAATTATTTTAATATCAAACGAACTATTAGCTTGTTGACTTAATAGCTGTTTTAGTTATTGGGTGTGAACTATAATTTTTTACCATATAACGTTCAAATTTTTCCCACTTTCTCGAAATTTTTCGACGAGATAGGTACTTACTGTAATTACAAAAAGGGAAATAATCGGTGTTGCCGATATTATCAATGATGACAAGACGACCACTGTTCTCACTTGTTTTCTTAAATAGAACATTCTCACCTAAAAGACTGCGAGTTAATATAGTGTTATTGAGTAAGTCGATTTTTAACTGCCCGATGGCTCGTGAAATCTCTTCGTACATAACATCTTTTTGTTCTGAAGTTATATCAGTTAATGCTGGATACTTTTCTAAATAATATTCTAAGCTCTGAGATATAGCACCGTCATAATCACGTACTAATTCGAATACCGCTCCTTTGCCAAGGTTTGTTTCTACTAGACCATGAAAGTGTGAAAGGGCATCCCATGAAATAGTACGTTTTTTAAGAACTTGATAACATTCTCTTTCTCGAAGACTTTCTTTTGAGTTTATTTCACCAATCTTAATGCAAAGATTTAGGTCTTCGGGGTGTTGATAACAAATACGATGAGATCCTTCACCGATAAAAGCTGTTGGGGCAATATTAATCATAAGATACCTAATATATGTATTTAGATGATGTAAACATGTTCGTTGTACATCATAAAGTCCGTTTATAATAAAATGTTGTAACTCAATCTAGAGTATTTAGCATTTTATACGATATAAGTAAGAAGCCGTTTGGTTATTTACTTATTGATATTAACTCTCACAAGAGAGTTAATATATATTTGTTACGTCTAAATTTACTAACAATAGTCAGGTAAGTATTTATTCTAGCGTACAGTTAACGCTAAACCTTTTAAATAGAACCCTTCAGGGAACGTACTTGCAATAGGGTGATCTGATGCTTGAGATAATCTAGCGACAATTTGTGCATCACGTTTTGCATCAAGTGCAGCATCTGCTACTATTTTTTGGAACAAATCAGCTGGCATTAAACCAGAACAAGAATAAGTCAGTAGTGTGCCGCCCGGATTTAATAATTGCATCGCGACCATATTTATATCTTTATAACCTCGACAGGCACCGTTTAATTGTGCTTTATTGTCAGCAAACTTTGGTGGGTCTAAAATAATAACATCAAACGTTTTACCTTCATCGCGGTAACGACGTAGTAATTTAAATACATCTGCCTGAACAAAGTCTACTTTAGATAAATCAAGGTCATTGGCTTCAATATTTTGTTTAGCGATATCTAAAGCACCTTGCGACAAGTCAACATTAGTGAAATGTTTCGCGCCATTTTTTAAGGCATAAATACCGAAGGTACCCGTGTAACTAAAACAATTTAACACTGTTTTATCTTTACAGAATTCACCAGCGATACGTCGGTTGTCACGTTGGTCAAAATAAAAGCCCGTTTTATGACCATTAACAATGTCGACTAAAATGTTTACACCGTTTTCTTTAACAACGGTTAGTTCACTAGGCTCGTCACCTTTAATCAATCCTTTAACAGGTTCTAAACCTTCTTTCTTACGTACTTCAACATCTGAACGATCGTAAATATTATGCTTAGGATATAACGTTTCAAGCGCTTGGATAATTTGAGGGCGGTTGAATTCAGCGCCAGCACTTAACAATTGGCAAACTAGCGTATTGTCGTAATGATCAATCGTAATACCGGGTAGGTAGTCTGATTCTGCTGCTACTAAACGATAACCTGTCAATTCTTGTTGGCTGATTAATTCGTGTCTTACCATGGCTGCATTTTTGATACGTTCAATGAAGAAATTCGTATTAATAATCGTTTCTTGGTCAAATGACCAAATACGCACACGTATTTGTGATTCTGGAGAATAAGCGCCGCAAGCAAGCCATTTACCTTTGCTATCTAAAATATCAACGGTAGCGCCCAATTCAGGTTTACCATTAACGGTTTGTATTGCCATTGAAAATATCCAAGGATGACGGCGGTTGAGGGCTTTTTCACGACCAGGTTTTAAAGTGATAGAAGAGTTAGTCGATTGTTGCATAGCGATGCCTTGGATAAGATAAGTTTAATGACGCGAGATTCTACGGATAGGGCATAGCAGAATCAACATATTTCATTGGCTCTAGCATAAGAATTCAATATATTTACGTACTATCGTTGTGCTAATCAAACCAGATCACAAAATAAGCCAAAAATTAATACAACTAACGCTAATAATCAACGGCATAGCCTAGCTATTAATAAAACCATCGCGTAGAATTGTCCAACTTTGTGAACTAATTTAATCAGTATAACGATATCGTATAAATTAAGTGCTATACGCCTTATTTCGACATCAAAATACTGTCAAACCATTACTATGGGAAAGCTTAATGCAGCAACTAGAACCAATTGTTAAGCAAGCGGAAGCTGAAATTACTGAAGCCGGTGATCTTGCAATACTAGATCAAGTGCGTGTTACCTATTTAGGTAAAAAAGGTAAAATGACTGACTTGCTTAAAACATTAGGGCAATACTCTAATGAAGAACGTCCAGCAGCCGGGCAGTTAATCAATAAAGCCAAACAAAAAATTCAATCGTTACTCGTTGAAAAGGGCCACGTACTTCGTACTAAAGCCTTAAACGAAAAACTAGCGAGTGAATCAATCGATGTTAGCTTACCAGGACGTCGCCTCAATGCTGGTACTGTTCATCCTGTTAACAGAACAATTGAACGTATCGAAAGCTTTTTTGGTGAACTTGGTTTTAGTGTTAAAACTGGTCCAGAAGTAGAAGATGATTTTCATAATTTTGATGCGCTAAATATTCCTGCACATCATCCAGCGCGTGCTGACCACGATACGTTTTATTTCGATCCTAAAACTGTATTACGTACACAAACATCATGTGTGCAAGTTCGTACGATGGAAAATGAAAAACCACCATTGCGTATAATCTCTCCAGGTCGTGTATATCGTAACGATTATGACCAAACTCATACGCCAATGTTTCATCAAGTAGAAGGCCTAATGGTTGACAAAAACGTAAGTTTTACTCAGCTTAAAGGTATTTTACATGACTTCTTGAAAAACTTTTTTGAAGAAGATTTAGAAATTAGATTCCGTCCTTCTTATTTCCCTTTTACTGAACCATCAGCTGAAGTTGATGTTAAAGGTAAAAACGGCTGGTTAGAAGTTTTAGGTTGCGGCATGGTTCACCCAGACGTTTTACGTTCGGTAGGAATCGACCCTGAAGAATATACTGGATTTGCTTTTGGTATGGGTGTTGAGCGCTTAACAATGTTGCGTTATGGCGTAGACGATTTACGTTCATTCTTTGAGAATGATGCTCGTTTCCTAAAACAATTTAAATAAGGTTATCACATGAAATTTAGTGAATCATGGCTACGTGAGTGGGTTAACCCAGCAATTAGTAGTGACGAATTATCAGCACAGCTTACAATGGCTGGCTTAGAAGTTGACGATGTAACAGACGTTGCAGCGAAATTTAGTAATGTTGTTGTTGGTGAAGTGGTTGAATGTGGACCACATCCTGATGCAGACAAATTACAAGTAACAAAAATTAATGTTGGCGAAGACGAACTAATAGACATAGTTTGTGGTGCTAAAAATTGTCGTCAAGGTTTAAAAGTTGCAGTGGCTAAAGTTGGCGCAGTATTACCGGGCGACTTTAAGATCAAAAAAGCTAAATTACGTGGTCAGCCATCATTTGGTATGTTGTGTTCATTTAGCGAACTTGGCATGCAGGATGACAGCGACGGTATTTTAGAGCTACCTACTGATGCACCAATCGGCACAGATGTACGCGAATACCTACAACTTAACGATGTAACAATCGATGTTGATTTAACCGCTAATCGCGCAGATTGTTTAGGCCTTAAAGGCTTGGCACGTGAAACAGCTGTTCTTAACAAAATGGACGTTACAGAGCCTGCTATTTCGCCAGCACCCGTAACGATTGAAGATACTGTTGCTATTAAACTTAGTGCTCCTCAAGCGTGTCCTCGTTATTTAGGACGTGTTATTAAGGGCATTAACATTAATGCAGCAACACCATTATGGATGAGCGAAAAGCTACGTCGTAGTGGCGTTAGAAGTATTGATGCGGTTGTTGATGTAACTAACTACGTGTTATTAGAGCTTGGTCATCCAATGCATGCATTCGATTTATCAAAAATTGAAGGCAGCATTGATGTAAGAATGCCAACCGCTGATGAAAAATTAACATTGTTAGATGGTAACGAAGTAACGCTTAATTCAGATACGCTAGTGATTAGCGATGATGTGAAAGCATTAGCGATGGCTGGTATCTTTGGCGGCCAAGACAGTGGCGTTAGTGATTCAAGCGAAGATATCTTCCTTGAAAGCGCATTCTTTGCACCATTAGCTATTGCTGGCCAATCACGTAAATATGGTCTTCACACTGATGCTTCTCATCGTTATGAGCGCGGTGTTGACCCACAATTACAATTTGATGCAATTGAACGTGCAACTAACTTGTTGTTAGAAATTGTTGGCGGTCAAGCTGGACCAATCGTTGAAGCTGTTTCAAATGATGATTTACCAGCAGCAAAATCAATTGAATTACGTCGTAGCCGTTTAGATCGTATTATCGGTATTTCAATTGGCGATGACGAAGTAACTGAAATTCTAACGCGTTTAGGCATCACTACAACAGTAACCGCTACTGGTTGGGCTTGTGAGTCACCGTCATACCGTTTTGATATTAAAATTGAATCTGACTTGATTGAAGAAGTTGCACGTGTATTTGGTTATAACAACATCCCTAACGTATCGCCATCTGCAACATTAGTAATGAGCAGCCATCAAGAGAAAAAACTTGATGTACGTAGCTTACGTAATGTATTGGTTACTCGTGGTTTCAACGAAGCAATTACTTATAGTTTTGTTGACCCGAAAAAACAACAAGTGTTGTTCCCAACATTAGATGCTAAAGTTTTACCACATCCTATTTCAGCAGACATGTCAGTAATGCGTGTAAGTTTATGGACGGGGTTATTACAAGCAATGAGTAATAACCAGAAACGTCAACAAGGACGCGTTCGTTTGTTTGAAACCGGTTTACGTTTTTATCCAAACGAAAGTAGTGAACATGGAATATCTCAAGATCCTATGATTGCTGGCGTTATTTCTGGTGGAATTAGTGATGAGCATTGGGATATTGATAGCAGAGCGTCAGATTTCTTCGATTTAAAGGGTGACCTTGAAGCGTTAATGGAATTAAGTGCAGATATTGAACAATTTGAGTTCAAAAAAGCGAATATAGATGCACTTCATCCTGGTCAATCTGCTGAAATTTTTGTTAATGATGAGTCAGTTGGCTTCATTGGAGCTATTCATCCTCAACATGAAAAGGCATTAGGACTCAATGGCCGTACAATTGTATTTGAGATAACACAAGCCGCTCTTTTACAACGAAAACTGCCTGAATCCTTTGCCCAGTCTAAGTTTCAGTCGAATAGACGTGACATAGCACTAGTAGTAAAAGAAGAAGTAAATGCAAAAGATGTGATAAAAATCATACAAAATGTTGGCGAAAATCAGTTAGTTGGCATAAACTTGTTTGATGTATACCGAGGTCAAGGTATTGAAGATGGATACAAGAGCCTCGCCATTGCATTAACTTTGCAAGATGCAACACGTACTTTAGAAGATAAAGACATTGCATTAGTTGTTGAAAAAGCAGTTGAAGCAGCTAATGAATCCTTTGGTGCAACATTAAGAGACTAAAATATGGCCTTAACTAAAGCTGAAATGGCAGAACATTTATTTGAAAATTTGGATTTTAGTAAGAAAGAAGCCAAGGACATGGTTGAATTGTTTTTTGAAGAGCTGAGAGGCTGTTTAGAAAATGGTGAGCAAATTAAATTATCAGGTTTTGGTAATTTTGACCTAAGAGATAAAGCCGAGCGACCTGGCCGTAATCCTAAAACAGGTGAAGATATCCCAATTTCTGCAAGACGAGTCGTAACTTTTAGAGCAGGACAAAAGTTAAAAGCACGTGTTGAGAAACTTGAGCCAAAAGATTAATCAATAAGATTATCTTTTAAAATAAAGCGAACACTCTTGTTAAGAGAGTGTTCGCTTTGTGCTATCTACAATTTATAACACTTCTATATTTTTAAAATACCGAATCTATGTTTCTTCATAAAATATCATCACTTCTATTATTTCATTTATATCGATTAAAAGCCGCTAAACAGATTACTTAGATATCCTTTGCATAATGATTGTTGTGTAATATGTAACTACATTAAGCAGGTAGAAGATTATCTTAGGCTACATTTATATGAGGTTTCTAGGGGGGAGTTGACTAATTTTAATGGTAGCTGTTTGGAAAAATAGAAGTATTATCGTTAGATGATAAATTATAAAATTTAGTATTAGCCTATATAGAAAAAGAGCGATGATTTATCGTTAAATCATCGCTCTTCTTAGAGGGATTGTAAAAGTTAATAGGTTACTATTTTGTAATACGTTTTACTTTCCATCTGTCAGACTGCCATGTCATCGTTAAAAAACGATCATCGGCTTTGATACCACCTTGGTATTTTCCACGAATGTGAAACTCTACTTTGACATCTTTTTTAGAT
>CALJMY010000206.1 GCA_937981905.1 uncultured Enterobacterales bacterium | reverse complement strand
TAAAATCAGGTAGTTTATTAACAGGCAGTTTATTTATAGACCTTGATTATCATAATATTCAAGCTGATTCTACATTAGCACTTATGCACAACGGTATACGTGTTGTCCCAAGTATGACGGGTTCGTTAGCTCAAATAGAAGAAAAAGTGTTTGCTATTTTAGACAAGTTTTCTTCTATGCCTATTGATGTGACTGTTGATAATATAAATACAATGTTAGCTAGTGCAAACCAAACAATGAACGGATTGAACGATGCCGTTAATGAAGTGAAAACGCTTATTGGGAATCAACAAACGCAAGCAATTCCAGAATCTATTAATAATACATTGAATAAATTAAGCACCACACTAGATAGTTATAATCAACAAGCGCCTGTTTATAGTGAAATTGAAGAAAGCTTAAGCCAATTTCAGCAATTGATGAGAGAAATTCAACCGTTAGTCAAAGAGTTAAATAACCAACCTAATTCTTTAATTTTTAAAGGTCAAACTCATCAAGATCCACAGCCAAAAGGAATAGAAAAATAATGAAGTATTTTATATTTTTAATGATATCAATGTCATTAATCGGTTGCCAAAGTGCTCCACCATCAATTAATGTTTTTCAATTATCACAAGGCCCGCAATCAGCCGTTGTTAATTTTGACGCAACACAGTTACTCGTTGAACGCATTGAGTTAGTTGATTATTTAAAACAAAATAATATTATTTTCGAGCATAATTATGGTGAATTAACAGCGACTAAATATCAGTTATGGGCTGAACCAATCAATAAAGGAATTGCGCGGACTTTGGTCAATAACATAAATGCTGAACAGAATGTTATACGAGCTGACTCTTCAGAATTTACAACATGTCGAATTAAAACAGCTTGTTATCGTGTAACAATATTTGTTGAAAAATTTTACCCAAGCTTTGATTCAAGTGTGAAGTTTTCTGGTAAATATAAACTGTATTTAAATGAGACATTAATCGAGCAGCAAGATTTTAATTTACAAGAAACACTAACTCAAGATGGTTATCCACATACTGTAGAATCATTAACGTTATTGGTTGGACAATTAGGCCAAATAATTACAAAACGTTTATCACCACAGCTATAAAGAGCGAGTGTGATGGTAAAGGTTCTATGTTAATATCGCGCCAATTTTACAATGATAGGAAAACATTATGTACGTCGTACGCTGGATCTTAGGCAAGCTTATTTTAATTTTAAATTTTATTTTTTCACCGCGCGGTATTAAACGCGATGAAAAAGAGCAAAGCATTGTCGATGAACAAACTAAATTATTAACGCTTTATCAATTTCCAACATGTCCTTTTTGCGTTAAAGTTCGCCGCCAAATGAAACGATTGTCACTAAACATAACATTAGTTGATGCTAGAGAAGAAGCTAATAAAAGCGAGCTTATCGCGCAAGGTGGCTCACAAAAAGTGCCATGTCTTCGTATTGAACACAGCAATGGCGACGTGCAATGGATGTACGAATCATCAGATATTAATACTTATTTAACAGAGCGTTTTTCAACGCAGGAGCAATTATGCCAAGATTAAGAGGGTTAGTTGAACTTGGAAAAGTTAACCGCTTAGACGTTGTTAAAGAAGTCGACTTTGGTTATTACTTAGATGGTGATGATTTAGGCGAGATTCTTTTGCCAAATAGCGCAACTGAATCAATGCTACAAGTGGGCGATAATGTTGCTGCTTTTATTTATAAAGATTCTGAAGACAGATTAATTGCTACGTTAAAAACACCTAAAGCACAAGTTGGTGAAATTGCTGCACTGCGTGTCAATGCGATAACGCCTATTGGTGCATTTTTAGATTGGGGTTTAGATAAAGACTTATTAGTACCATTTGCTGAGCAAACTCAAACGATGATCGAAGGTAATACATACATTGTCTTGTTGTATGTTGATGTGAGTAATCGTCTTGTTGCCTCGACAAAACTGGATAAGCATTTAGATCGTGAGCCAGCAGATTATCAGCCGCATCAGCAAGTTGAAATTATTATTTGTGACCATACCGATTTAGGATATAAAGCGGCGATCAATGGAACGCATTGGGGTATTTTATACCGCAATGAAGTGTTTAAAGAGTTGCGTGTTGGTTATAAAACAAAAGCTTATATTAACCGTGTACGTGAAGACGATAAAATTGACTTATTACTAGATAAGCCAGGTTTTTCAAGTAATGACGAGTTAGCAAATAAAATCATGAAGCATTTGAAAGAAAATGATGGGTTTAGTCAAGTAAATGACAAAAGCTCGCCAGAGCTTATCACGCGTTTATTTGGCGTAAGTAAGAAGAAATTCAAACAATCGATTGGACATTTGTTCAAAGCAGGACAGATTAGTATCGATAGTGATGGTATTCGTTTAACTTAAACGATCATTTATCACATTATATCAATTATAAAAAAGCCTTTTAATAACTAATATTAAGAGGCTTTTTATTTTTAATGCATTTGTAACAAAATTAATTACAAAGTGAAATGTTCAATATTAAGTCTTTATCCTAACTTAAGTCATTTCGCTTTACGTTTTATACACCCTTGATTATTGTGAACATATCAATACCTATAATTAATCGCTATTTTAGCGCTAGAAAATAAATCTTAAAAGGAATTAAAAATGACATATTTAGTACGATTAAAATACTTTGTTAGTCTTTCAATTTTATTACTTATTACTCTGTCTAGTCATGCAAGTAACCTTCAACCAGCGATGTGGAAAGTCGAACATCAAGGCGTAACAAGTTATATATTAGGTTCAATTCATATCGGAAAAAGTGATTGGTATCCACTGCCGTCATATATCACTAATGCCTTTAATGAGAGTGATGCATTAGTTGTTGAACTTGATGCAATAGCGAATAGTGCAGCAATGACATCACAAATGATGTTGCCTGCTGGACAAACATTGCAAAATAACCTGTCACCTCAGGTGTTTAAAAAGCTTGATGAATATTTAACAAAGAATGGAATGCCACTTGCCGCGTTTACACAATTTAAACCTTGGGCTGTAGCAACTGTTGTTGCTGTTATTCCTTATTTAAAAGCAGGTTTAGATCCAACGTTTGGTATTGATAGCCAGTTAATTACACATGCTAAAAATAAAAATAAAAATATGGCATTAATTGAATTAGAAACTGCGCAGTTTCAAATTAATTTATTATCTGGCTTATTTTCTGATGAAAAAATGTTGATTGAATTAATGGAGTTACCTGATTATCAAACAAAACAACTTATTGATTTTTGGGCGATGGGTAATATTGATAAAATTGATGACTTAATGCAGCAACAAATGACTCCAGAACAACGTGATGTGATGCTAACTAAACGAAATACGAACTGGATTGAGAAACTTGTTAAATTATTTAATACAAATAAATCTAACTTTGTTGTTGTTGGCGCTGCACACTTAGCCGGTGATAAAGGACTACCAACATTATTATTAAATGCTGGCATTAAAGTTACTAGAATTAAGTAATTTTTAGAGTTGTAGAAATTGATTGTTAAAATGAGTAAGAGAGCATAATGATATTTGAAGATATATGGACATTACTACCACCGGTAATAGCCATTGTATTAGCAGTTTGGAAACGTAATGCTGTACTAGCGTTAAGCGTAGGAATCATGCTGACTTGGCTGCTTAACGCTCAATTAAATGTAGTGCAAGCCTCAAGTGATACATTTGATAACTTATGGAATGTTGTTTCGGGTGAAGGTAACCGCCGGATCATTATTTTTAGTTTATTAATTGGCGCCTTACTTGCTTTGATGAAAGAAAGTGGTGGAGTTCATACGTTTATCATTCGATTGGCTGAAAAGAAATGGGTTACGAATAGACGACAAGCTAGTTTATTACCGTCAATGATCGGTACTAGTATTTTTACAGATACTAACCTTAGTCTTTTTACCGCAGGAATCGCGAGCCAAAATCTGTTTGATAAACATGGTTTGAGTCGTGCTCGTTTAGCTTTTTTAATAGACTCGACATGCTCTCCCGTTAGTATTCTTTTATTGGTTAATGGTTGGGGAGCTTATATTCTAGGGTTACTTGATGGGTATCAAATTACCAATACTGTTGGTGTTCTTATAGATACTATTTTATTTAATTTTTATCCTATTATTATTTTAATTTTTGTTTACTACACCGCAATTACGACACGTGTTTATGGCCCGTTGAAGAACAGCGTTGCGTTAGTTCCATCTATTGATGACAGCGCCAAAGTTAATCATCAGAATAAAATATCAAAAGCACGTTATCTTGTATTACCTTTAGTTGGTATTTGTGTAACAACACTAGGGTTACTTTTTTATAGCGGTAACGGTGATTTACGCCAAGGATCAGGCTCTTGGTCAGTAATGTGGGCAATGATCTTATGTTATTTACTGTTAGTTGTGATGCTATTTAAAGATAAAGTTTTTAATTTCAAACAAATAATTAAAATTAGTCTCAAAGGAATGAAAGAATTGATACCTGTTGTGATTATTCTAGTGCTGTCATTTGCATTTGGTGAGGCTGTAAAAGCTTTTGGCACAGGTCTTTATGTCAGTGAAGTTGTTAGTAATGAGATTTCTCTTATTTTTATAGCACCATTGTTGTTTATTACTGCTGCTATTATGGGATTTTCTACGGGTACTTCATGGGGAACATTTGCAGTATTAGTACCTATTGCAATGCCACTATCTGCAGCAACAGGGTTAGAACCAGCATTTTTAGTCGCAGCAGTCTTAGGAGGAGGTATATTTGGTGACCATTCCTCGCCTATTTCTGATTCTACTATTATTGCTTCTATGGCGAGTGGATGTGACCATATAGAACATGTGAAAACTCAATTACCCTATAGTTTAGTAGCTGGTGGATTGACTATTTTAGGATATATAATTTATGGGTTTCTTACTATTTAACCTTGTTTAAATTAGCTAATGTAAATGAAACTTAATAATTGAATTGTTGAGTTCGTTTTTCATTCTATTATTTGAAAAATGTAATAATTAATAAATATAAAGGTTGAGTGATAAGCCTTACGCGTTTATATTTATAAATTAATTACTGTGATCGTTGAAATTTTTTTTAATAGGTCAGGTCTTTTACGATAAGCTTGTTAAGTAAGATTAAAAATTTATTTAATAATCATATTACTCAATATAAACACATGAAGGAAAATATTATGTCTAACAAAATTTTAATTACTGGCGCAATCGCTGCTGCAATCACTATTGCTGGTGTAACATCTTTTGACGCTGAAGCTAAAGGCAAGAAAATCGAAAAATGTTACGGTATTGCTAAAGCTGCACAAAATGATTGTAAAGCTGGTCCAGGTACTTCATGTGCAGGTACTTCTACTAAAGATGGCCAAAAAGATGCTTGGATGTATGCTGCTAAAGGTTCATGTACAAAAATTGTTGGCGGTAGCTTAACAATCGAAAAATAGATATTAATAATGTCTACTTTTATGTCTAAACCAATTCCAGCACTTGCTGGAGTTGGTTTAAAGCCACAACACTTTCAATCTATCCTAGAAAAAAAATCCCACGTTAATTGGTTTGAAATCCACGCTGAAAATTATATGAGCGGTGGTGGTATCTTTCATCATTATTTACAACTAATAAGAGAACAATACCCTTTATCAGTTCATGGTGTAGGTTTGTCACTTGGTAGTCATGATGGTGTATGTGAGCGCCAATTAGGTGATTTAAAAACACTAATTAATCGATATGAACCAGGATTGGTTTCTGAGCATTTGTCATGGAGCAAGCAGGGTAAACATCACTTAAATGATTTATTACCGATGCCTTACACACAAGAAGCTATTGATGTCTTTGTTAATAATATTTCCAAAACTCAAGAATTTCTAAATCGACAAATTTTAATTGAAAATCCATCAAGTTATTTTGAATTAAATTACAATGAATTTAGTGAACAAGAATTCCTTGTAAATATTGCAAAAAAAGCAGGATGTTTAATTCTTTTAGATGTTAATAATGTCTATGTTAGTAGTAAAAACCATAGTTTTGATGCTAATAATTATATTGATAATATTCCTAAAGAATTAGTTGGTGAAATTCATTTGGCAGGACACAGCGTTCAATCAATGTTGTCTGGTGAAGTACGCATAGATGACCACGGTAGTGCCGTTTGTGATGATGTTTGGAATTTATATCAACACACATTAGATAAAATTGGAACGCGACCAACCTTAATTGAATGGGATACCGATGTACCATCATGGGATACATTAGCAGACCAAGCGGCTATTGCTCATCGTTATTTAACTAATATGTCGCCATTAGATATTAAGGAAAATTCGTAATGAAATCTCCTAATATTCAGATTCCAAATATTAAAGAATTTCAATTAATGATGGATGAAAATTTATTATCAACAGATTTGGCACCATCAAGTAATGATTTAATGTCATTATTTGAGACTAAATTAAGTGATGATGAGTCTAGTGATGAAGGTAAATTACGCTTAGCTATTTATCGAAATAATGTCATTCATTCATTAAGTAGCGCATTAGGGGATTTATATCCTGTTATAAAAAAATTAGTTGGTGATGATTGCTTTAACGCTGCTGCTATTGAGTTTGTAAGACTAGAACCTCCTCAACATGCAGCTTTATTGCATTATGGGAAGAGTTTCAGTGAATTTATTATTGAATTTGAAGCTTGTAAAAATCTTCATTTTCTTTCTGATGTCGCAATATTAGAATTTGAATATAATCAGGCTTATCATAGTGCTGATGTTCAATCATTTGATCCACAAACATTAAGTACTATTGCACCAGAGCAATTAGGTGATCTAACTTTTAGTTGTCATCCTTCGGTGAAATTAGTGCAATCAATGTGGCCAATTGATGATATTTGGCATGAGAACCAAAAAGAACAACCCGATTTGATTAATTTAGATGATACTACAGGTGTTCATTTACTTATTTATCGACTGGGATTAGTTGTACAATTAGTTAATCTTGATGAAAATTGTTTTATTTTATTACAACAATTAAAACAAGGAATGACAATAAATCAAGCTTGGGCTGAAACAGTAGAACAAGCAACATTAGCTCAACGTCAGCTTGAATCAGAAGAATTAAGTGGTATGTTAGGTTATTTATTTAGTTTAGAAGTTTTTACAGCGTTTAATTTAAGCGCTTAACAAGGATATTACGATGAAAGATATTTTAGAAAAAATTTATGGGGTATTTAGTAAATTCCCCGAAGATATTTTAGCCTTAGTTGCTCGATTTGCTATCGGTCTTGTATTTTGGCGTAGTGCTCAAACTAAAATTGATGGCGGTACAATTTTAGGTCAAAAATGGCAATTCTGGAATATTGGTGATTCAACATTCATGCTGTTTGAATATGAATATGACATTCCATTTATTTCAAGTAATATTTCAGCTTATATGGCAACATATGGCGAATTCCTATTAGGCTTAGCTATCATGCTTGGCCTGTTAACACGTTTAAGTGCGTTAGGATTGTTAGGGATGACATTAGTTATTCAAACTTTTGTATACCCTGACGCATGGCCTACACATCTTATGTGGGTTGTTCCATTACTTTACTTAATTAAGCATGGTGGCGGTAGGGTTTCTGTAGATAACTTCATACGTTAATCTCAACTTTATCAAGACAGCTTAATAAATAAAAACGGCCTTTAATGGCCGTTTTTACTTTCTAAACAGACACTATCCTATCAAGTTTTACTATTTACAATAGCCCTTCAATCATATTTATTTTTATCATTTTTCAGTTAATTATTAAAAATAAATTTTAAACAAAACTTTCAACTATACTTTTTATTCACACTATTAAGGATGATAGATATGAATAAAAATACGGTATCGGGATTTACTGTCATAGAACTCATGGTAACTTTAGCTATTATTGTCATTGTGATGCAATTTGGTGTTTATAATATGAAGGATTTAATATTACGTAATCAAATGACCAATTATGTTAATAACTTTGTGACCATGCAACATCTAGCTCGTCAAACTGCAATTTTCAGACAATCTCTTGTTACATTATGCGCATCCAATGATGGTCAAATATGTTTAGCTAAAAAATATTGGCATGAAGGAATGCTTATTTTTATTGACTATAATGGTAATCAAAAGATCGATAATCAAGATATTATTGTCAAATTCCACAAGTCTGAAGTTAAAACGATGAGAATGACATGGCGTGCCTTTCAAAATAAAAGCTATCTTCAATTTACATCAAGTGGTTGGACGAATTCTCAAAATGGAACTTTTAGGTTTTGCTTTGATGATGAAGCTACAACTTATAATCGTGCGTTAATTGTTAATCGCTCTGGACGATTACGTTTATCTACCGATCAAGATAATAATGGAATACATGAAGATGCTAGTGGTGATGAAATCACTTGTTAAAGCAGTAAATAGGGCATAACAAGTGATCTAATTATCGTTTAAATACGAGCGGCTAATTCAGCGGCCTGTCTAATGGCTCTTTTAGCATCTAATTCACCTGCAAAGTCTGCCCCACCAATGACATGCACAGATACATTTAAATCAAGTAAACCTTGTTGCAGGGTGTTTTTAGATTCTTGTCCGGTACATACAACAATATTATCAACGGATAATAACTGTGATTTATTATCGAGAATAATA
Organism: uncultured Enterobacterales bacterium; assembly: GCA_937981905.1. Lineage (GTDB taxonomy): Bacteria > Pseudomonadota > Gammaproteobacteria > Enterobacterales > Psychrobiaceae > Psychrobium. Next base: position 20,611 of record CALJMY010000206.1, on the reverse strand, counting down.
TGTAATCCATCATCGTCAATTTTATGATAACTAACACCACCGATCATTTCGACCGCACGTTTCTTTAGTGCTGCGCGATGTATCCATCCTGTTGTCGGCTGTAATGACTTACCAAAACGTTGTTCTTTGCGTTGTAACATATATATTTGACGAGCTGACTCTGGTTTAACTTGATCAACACCTTCAACACCACCGCGATGGACTATTTCGGTATCTATTCCCCATTCTTTTAACCATAAATCGAGGTTTTCAGTATGGGATTGTCCTTTCTCTGTTAAGAATTCACAAATATCATAACCAATGCCACCAGCACCTAATACAGCAACACGTTGCCCCATTATCACTTCGCCACTTAATACTTGTTGGTAATTAACGACACTTGAATGTTCTATACCATCAATCTTAGGTACTCTTGGGGTTACACCTGTTGCCAAAATGACATCATCAAAATTTTCTTGTTTTAAGCTTTCAACACTTTGTGGAGCATTGAGATGAACATTAATATTTTGACGTGCTAATTCACCAGTAAAATATTTTAAAGATTCGACAAATTCTTCTTTTCCAGGCACATTTTTAGCTAAATTAAATTGACCACCTAATTGTGATTTAGCCTCATATAAGGTGACGTGATGACCGCGTTGTTGCGCATAAATGGCAAAGGCTATACCAGCCATACCACCGCCAATGACGGCTAATTTTTTAATGTTTGTAGTCTGTTCAAAATTGAGTTCAGTTTCATAACATGCTCGTGGATTAACTAAACAAGAAGCTCGTTTTTGTTTGAATACATGATCCAAACAAGCTTGATTACAAGCAATACAAATATTGATGCGGTCACTTTGATTCTTTGCTGCTTTATTTACAAATTCAGGATCCGCTAGCATAGGTCTTGCCATTGATACCATATCAGCGTCACCGCGACTTAATATATCTTCAGCTACTTCTGGAGTATTAATTCTATTGGTCGTAATAAGAGGAATGTTTACTTCTTTTTTCATTTTAGCTGTTACCCAGCTAAATGCTGCACGAGGCACTGATGTCGCTATTGTTGGGATTCTAGCTTCATGCCAGCCTATACCTGTGTTTAAAATTGATACACCAGCTTTTTCTAAGGCTTTTGCTAGTTCAACCACTTCATCCCAAGTACTACCTTGTTCAACTAAATCTAGCATGGATAATCTGAAAATAATGATGAAATTAGGGCCAACCTTGTTACGAGAAGCTTTAACAATTTCTAAAGCAATTCTAATTCTATTTTCATAATCGCCCCCCCATTTATCTTGGCGTTGGTTAGTACGTTGACAAATAAACTGGTTAATTAAATAACCTTCAGAACCCATGATTTCTACACCGTCATAACCTGATTTTTGTGCTAATTCACAGGTGTTAGCAAAGTCTTTAATAGTTTTCTTTATTTGACGTTCGCTCATCTGACGAGGTTTAAATGGGTTTATGGGAGCTTTAATCGCTGACGCGCTAACATTAAATGGATGATAAGCGTAACGACCAGTATGCAGAATTTGTAAACAAATCTTTGCACCTTCTTTATGAACAGCATCAGTTACTTTTTTGTGTTTATTAGTTTGCCATGAAAAGCTTAATTGAGAGCCATGAGGAGAAATACGCCCTCTAAAATTAGGTGCTATGCCTCCAGTAACAATTAGTCCAACACCACCACGTGCACGCTCCGCATAAAAAACGGCTAATTTATCAAAACCATTCTTTTCCTCTTCGAGGCCTGTGTGCATTGATCCCATGATCACGCGATTTCGTAAAGTAGTAAAACCTAAATTAAGTGGGCTTAACATTAATGGAAAATTAGACGGTTGTTCGATAATTTCAGTGGACATTATTGCTCCAAACATTGTTATCAATTTGAATAGACCTTCAATTGATATTTATTATTATTAGATGAATTTATACTTCACAATGAACGATTCAAACACTAGTTTAAACTTTACGCTAACTAATTTTTTTTTACAACTTATGACAAGTTATAGGTGTAATCAATGATTTTTGTATGAATCTTATAACCTTAATAAGATTTAGGATTAATTAAATCAAAAAATACAAGAAGGAGGGAGTCTAGTTAATAACGATTACGCTAATGATTGGTTAATAGTTAAAATGATTTTTTAAAATTTGATGAGTAAAAGGAATTTTTAAATAAAAACCACGAGGGAGTGTTTTTATTGGTTGACCATCTTTTCCAATAGCATCTGTTAACGCTTTAGAATTAGCTGCTTTAGGACGTAATTGTAATACTTGTCCTATTTTTCCATTAATTTTTTCAATATTTCCCATCGCAATCATATCCATTATTTCCTCCCAATCTTGTTCTAATAATTTATTTTCTATTGGGCTTGGCTGCCATAGAAAAGGAAATCCAATTGTTCGCTCACCTATAGCCAAATTTTTTTCAGATAATATAGGAACCCATAATACTTTACGTAACTTATTAGCTATATTGCTCTGTTGCCATTGTAAGCCGTTAATTCCTATTAATGGAGTGACACATACAAACGTAGTTTCCAATGGTTTCCCATAACGATCGATAGGGATCGTCTTTAATTCAATATTTAAATCAGGAAAGTCTTGTTGAGGTTTTGATCCAGCGTGCGCACCCAATGCCAATTCTAATAAATTACCAATCCAACCTTTATTTCTCAGTAATGATGCCGGCACTTCTAGTTTATTATCATTAGCTACTTGTGAAAGTGTTAATCCACATAATGCAGAAGCTGAATCTAGAAGTTGTTGCTCATTAATTGGAGGAGTTTTCATAAGGTTCTTTTTTTATAAGTTTCTCTATTATTTTATGCTGTAAATACGATAATTGACAGAATAGATAGTATTGAATATTCAATTAATGAACTGTAACAGACAATAATGTTTGTTCTATTTTTGACCATGGACAGTACTTAGTCTTGCTTTTTATTTCTAATTATTTAAAAACAATAACTTATATATTTTTATCAATTAACTAAGTTGATTAAACATCAAGTTTTGGCCTAATATTTAATCTAAACACGGTTAACTCACATAGTTGTCCACAGATAAGCTGGATAACTTTTATAAAATATTAAATATTTGTTTATAAGTAAGGTAATAATTAAAAATTAATCAATATTTGGCCAAGTTATTAACATTTTATACTTTATAATTGTGAGTAAAATAATTATGAGTGTTAATTGAACAGCTGACTTAGGAGTCAATTAATCGTAAATGTTGCTTTTTTAATAAATGTTGATAGTTGCTTATTAACCTGTGGATTAATTAGCTATCGTTATGTTTTTTATGTATTATTTTATATGTTAAATGTTTTTTCAAACTTAAAGTTAACTTTTTATTTATTTAATATGTGGATAAAAAATGAATTTAATACAACTTGTCATTAAATTACCCACAGAAATAGTTGATATCTTTATCTTCAGTTTAATAAAATAATGGAACTTATAAATTAGGACCTAATCATTCGTATTTTATGATGATTGATGAATTGTTATGCTAACTAAGCGGCTGTTATATCTATTTATTCGAGATTCTGCTATAAGTTCTGTTATATAAAAAACTGATCATATATTTGGGGTCAACAATGATAGACGCTGATGGTTATAGGCCTAATGTGGGCATTATAATATGCAATGGTCATGGCCAGGTAATGTGGGCGAAACGATATCGTCAGCATTCATGGCAGTTCCCCCAAGGGGGAATTGATCAAGGTGAAAGTCCTGAAGAAGCAATGTATAGAGAACTCTATGAAGAAGTTGGTTTAAAACCTAAAGATGTAAAAATTTTGGGTTCTACTCGCTCGTGGCTTCATTATAAGTTACCTAATCGTATGATCCGTCATGATAGTAAACCCGTTTGTATTGGTCAAAAACAACGATGGTTTTTACTTAAATTGGTCAGCGAGGAAAGTGAAATTAACTTTATGCATACTAATCATCCTGAATTTGATGATTGGAGATGGGTAAGTTATTGGTATCCTGTAAGGCAAGTTATTTCATTTAAACGTGATGTTTACAGAAGAGCGATGAAAGAGCTAGTTGGGAATTGTATGCCAATCCCTAAAAAAGAAAATTTACACCGCCATTAATTACTATCTTTTATTGGTAATGTTAATTTTTAACTGCATTTTTAGACGTGAGTAAAATGATTCGTTATTTTACTCACGTCCATTTCTAATTTAGATATCCCTCTTAAAAAGTAATATCCCACATATTTCTACTATGATGATTATTGATATAATAAGTCTTTTGTTTATTTATCGCCATAATCCAATATTACCTGCTTTGAATTTGTAGTATGGCTACATATTTACCTGCATTTTAGGTAGAATATATTTGTTATTATTTATAGTGTAATTGGACGTCAGACTTACAGGGCGTTTAGCTGCGGTAATGCTAAAACATTATTTTTCAATTCTATTGCTGATTGTTGCAATAGATGTATTGCTTGATTAAGGAAGTATTTGTGCAAGAGTTTATTCAGTTTCCTCAGATAGACCCCATTATTTTTAGCGTTGGCCCTGTCGCACTTAGATGGTATGGCTTGATGTATTTGTTAGGCTTCGTCGGAGCCGTTTGGTTAGGTAATAAACAAGCTGATAAGCCTAATTCAGGATGGACAAGAGAGCAAGTTAGCGATTTATTATTTTATGGCTTCTTAGGTGTGATTATTGGCGGCAGAATGGGGTATGTTCTGTTTTATCACTTCGATTTCTTCCTTGATGATCCTTTATATTTATTTAAAGTATGGGAAGGCGGTATGTCTTTCCATGGTGGCTTACTTGGTGTTATTGCTGCGCTATTTTACTTTGCTCGTCGAGAGAAGAAGCACTTACTAGCTATGGGTGATTTTGTAGCACCCTTAGTGCCATTAGGACTTGGTTTTGGACGTATAGGAAATTTCATTAATGGAGAATTATGGGGACGAGTAAGTGATGTCCCTTGGGCTATGGTATTCCCTGGTGGTGGCCCATTAGCACGTCATCCTTCACAGCTTTATCAAGCTGCATTAGAAGGCTTTTGTTTATTCATTATTTTGTATTGGGTATCTCAAAAACCAAGACCACTTGGGTTGTTAAGTGGCATATTCTTATTTGGTTATGGTGTATCAAGATTTATCATGGAATTTTTCCGTGCTCCAGACAAACATTTAGAATCACTTGTTACTGATTACAGCTTGAGTATGGGGCAAATGCTAACTATACCAATGCTTATCATGGGTGGTTTATTTATTTATAAAGCAATTAAAAATCCTGTCATGGTAAAGGGTGAAAAATAGATGAAAGCATATTTAGATTTAATGCAGCACATCGTAGAGAATGGTGCAGATAAAAACGACAGAACAGGCACTGGTACTCGCTCTGTATTTGGTCATCAAATGAGATTTGACCTATCTAAAGGTTTTCCTTTAGTAACCACTAAAAAGTGTCACTTACGTTCAATTATTCATGAATTACTATGGTTTTTAAATGGTGATACTAATATTAGTTACTTGAGTGAGCATGGCGTAAAAATTTGGGATGCTTGGGCTGACGAAAACGGTGACTTAGGTCCTGTATATGGTAAACAGTGGCGTAGCTGGCCATCACAAGATGGTGAGTTTATCGATCAAATATCAGATCTTGTTGAATTATTGAAGAATGATCCTGATTCGCGCCGCATGATTGTGTGTGCATGGAATGTGGGTGAATTGAGTGAAATGGCATTGTCACCATGTCACTGTTTGTTTCAGTTTTATGTTGCTGATGGTAAATTGTCTTGTCAGTTATATCAACGTAGCTGTGATGTATTTCTTGGTTTACCTTTTAACATTGCAAGTTATGCACTATTAACTCATATGTTAGCGCAACAAGTAGGGTTAGAGGTTGGTGATTTCATATGGAGCGGTGGCGATACACATCTTTATAGTAATCATATGGAACAAGTTGATTTACAGTTAACGCGCACACCGCGTACATTACCTGAATTAACAATAAAACGTAAACCAGACTCAATATTTGATTATAAATTTGAAGATTTTGAAATCACAGGTTATGACCCATACCCAACCATTAAAGCGCCGATAGCCGTTTAATTAATAGGAAAAATATTATGCCGATTTCAAAAACTGCATTAGATAAACCAAGACTTCGCTGGGCATGTCGTCGCGGTATGTTAGAGCTTGATGTTTTATTCTCACCATTTGTTGAAGAAGTGTGGGATGAATTAAATGACATCGATAAAGGAACGTTTGAACGTTTATTAGAATGTGACGATCCAGACTTGTTTGCATGGGCAATGGGGCATCAAAAAAGTGATGATCCTGCGCTACAAGCTATGATGATGTTTATTGTTAATCGCGTCAAAGTTTAATTTTACCTAGTAACTAATTGATCGTAGGTTAATAACACGTAATATTTCAACTGTTAGCGTGTTATTAACTTACTTATATAAATCTTTGTTTGCCCAACACTCAGTTTCCTTTCCAATTTTCATCTTTAAACCTTCAGCCCATACTATACTTTTATTTCTTACCATTTTTTAAGTAGATCTTTAGATATGAAGTTTATAGAAAATGATTATGTTATGGCGGTTATACCATCAAAAAATCAATTTTTGGTGTGGTGTATAACGAGTATTATTCTTCATTTTATTTTAGCCGTTATTTTATCACGTCTCTCATTAGCCACTATTGTCGTAAATAGTATTTCAATATTGAGTTACATAATGACTATCATTATTATGCTTTTAGTTAAACGACCGTCCTTTCAATTAACAATAAATGAAAGAGGGGATTTCAGTTATAAATCTCACATGATCTTAAGCGGTAAATTACTATCAAGTAGCTTTTCTACTAATTGGTTTATATGGTTGGGATGCGAGATAGGTTTAGGAATAAATACTGAAAATAAGATGCAACATATACTTATTTGGCGAGATGCATTAGATGATCAATCATTTCGCCGTTTAGCGAGGATTATTCGGCTTAAACGGCAAATGATTTAATGCTGATTTTAAAGCATTATTATTTTTTACTAGGCGTTAAAACAGTTGGTCCGCTAACAGCTTTAGCATTTGGGTAATCAAGATTGTAATGTAAACCTACACTTTCTTTACGTTCAATTGCACAATCAATAATAAGCTGCGCTACCTGCACTAAATTTCTCAACTCTAACAAGTTATTTGAAACACGGAAATTTGTGTAGTATTCATCTATTTCAGCTTGCAGTAATTCAACGCGTCGTTTAGCCCTAGCTAGTCTTTTGTTAGTACGAACAATACCCACATAATCCCACATAAATAATCGTAGTTCGTGCCAGTTATGCTGAATAACAACTTCTTCGTCTGAATCAATTACTTTAGATTCATCCCAAGGAGCAAGGCTCGCGTGAATATGGTGTTGGTTAAAGCTTGATTTAATATGTTCGGCCGCTGCTTTAGCAAAAACAAGACACTCTAACAATGAGTTACTCGCCATGCGGTTCGCACCATGAAGACCTGTGTAGGCAACTTCGCCAATTGCGTAAAGCTGCTTAACATTGGTTGCGCCGTCCGTATTTGTTTTTACGCCACCGCAGGTATAATGCGCTGCTGGTACAACAGGCATTGCTTCTTTAGTGATATCGATACCTAAACTAAGACAGTGCTCATAAATATTAGGAAAGTGTGACGTAATAAAAGCATCATCTTTATGACTAATATCTAGGTACAAGCAATCGACGCCTAAACGTTTCATTTCATAATCAATAGCACGAGCAACAACATCACGTGGTGCTAACTCGCCACGTTTATCAAAATCGTCCATAAAACGTGTGCCGTCAGGACGTTTTAATAAAGCGCCTTCACCGCGAAGTGCTTCTGATAATAAGAAATTATTAGATTGTGGATGAAATAAGCTAGTCGGATGAAATTGATTAAATTCCATATTAGCAACACTACAACCTGCACGCCAAGCCATCGCAATACCATCGCCACTAGCAATGTCAGGATTGCTTGTATATTGATATACTTTACTTGCTCCACCAGTAGCTAGAGCTACGTGCTGCGCATAAACTGTTTCAACACGTTCTAATGTACGATTCCAAACGTAGGTACCGATTACTACCGGTTCATCTTGCGTTGAATCAATAATCAGATCTACAGCATTATAACGTTCGAAAATTGTGATGTTAGGATGTTTTAGGACTTGTGCTTGAAGTGTTGTTTGAACTTCTTTGCCAGTCGCATCAGCCGCATGCAAGATTCGGCGATGACTGTGACCACCTTCTTGTGTTAAATGATACTGCTGTTCACCTTTACTGGATAATTCTTGATCGAAATCAGCGCCACACTCAATTAACCACTCAAGTGATGACTTAGCATTTCTTGCTGTCATTTCGACTACATTTTTATCACATAGGTTTGCACCAGCAATTAATGTGTCTGATACATGAGACTCAATACTGTCTTTTTTATCAAAAACAGCTGCTATACCGCCTTGAGCATAAAATGTTGAACCGTCATTAATTTGCGCTTTACTTAATATAAGCACTTTTGAAAATTGGGCAACTTGTAAGGCTAAGGTTAAACCAGCAGCGCCACTACCAATAATTAAAGTATCGCAGGAATGTTCTATCGCGTTAGTCATGATATTATATGGAAAGTAGGAAGTTCGACAATAGTAGCTAACAAACGTTGATATAACTAGTTAAATAGTCACTCATTAGTCGGATTTCATCTTTTAAATAAATAATTGTCACAATAAATGAACTTTTGTATAGCAGCTTAGTCTATTCAATGTACGTTTACTTCGAGCAATCAGTAAAAAGAAACAGAACGTTGGAGATTATGCTTGAATGAGCGAACCAAAAACAGATCAACAGTTAGTAGAATTAGTGCAGCAAGGCAACAAAGCAGCATTTGATCTTTTAGTTAGGAAATACCAACAAAAGGTATTAAATTTAGTAAGTCGATTTGTAAAAAATCAAGGGGATGTACCTGATGTCGCTCAGGAAGCCTTCATTAAAGCATATCGCGCATTACCAAATTTTAGAGGCGACAGTGCTTTTTATACTTGGTTATATCGTATTGCAGTTAATACAGCCAAGAATTATTTAGTGTCACAAAAACGTCGCCCGTCGAGTTCTGATATTGACATAGAAGAAGGCGAATACTTTGATGGTGGTGATGAATTACGTGAAAGTGCATCACCAGAACGGTTACTACTAACCAATGAATTACGCAATGTGGTTATGGCTACATTAGAAAAGTTACCAGAAGATTTACGTACAGCAATTACATTACGTGAGTTGGAAGGGTTAAGTTATGAAGATATCGCTAATGTAATGGAATGTCCTGTTGGGACAGTTCGTTCGCGTATTTTTAGGGCTCGAGAGGCTTTAGATAAGCAAATCGATCCATTGATGCAACGATAAAAGGTAATACATAGTGTCTAATAATAAAGAAATATTGTCGTCATTTGTTGATGATCAAACGCTTACTACATCAGAGCTAGATGCATTAATTGCAGAAGCCCAAAGCGCACAAGATTTTGAACGTTACCATTTAATTGGTGATGCTATACGTGATGAGTTATCACCTGACTTTTCTATCGACTTTGCTAGTAAAGTAAGTGCTGCGATCGCCTTAGAACCTGCTATCTTAGCTCCTAAGAATAAAGTTGACGATGAACCTGTATTAAATAAAACTAAAGAATCAAGTAATGTTGTATCGCTTTTTTCACGTTTTGGATCATATGGTATTGCAGCCTCAGTAGCCGCTGTTATGGTTGTCAGTGCTGTTCAACTGCAATCTAATCAAGATGTAAATCAAGATATTCCAGTATTACAAACAATACCTACTGGTGGTTATGCTTCACCTGTAAGCCTTCAAATTCCTAGCAATACGCCGGATGTTGAAGTGCAAATGGTGAAAAAAGAAAGATTAGCATTAGAATATCGTATGAATGCATATGTGAAAGATCATATGTTACAACAACGTCTAAAGTCTAATGCGTTAGTTAATGAAGAATAGGAAATAATATTGTTTATTCGTCTTAGCCTAATTGGCTTATTACTAGTGTCAGGAACGGCGCTAGCTGAAAAACTACCTCTTGACTGGCTAAAGTCAATGAACTCGGCTCATAAAAATTTGAATTTCACGATGCCATTAGTACATCTTGAGCCAAGTTCAGTACAAACATATTTATATGAGCACGGTGTTAGCAACAATAAAGAAGTTGTTTACATGGCAGCACTTAGTGGGCCCCTTAGACATAAATATCGTGTCGATAATAAAGTTACTTATTTAGAGCCTGAAAATAAACCATATACTATCAACAGCAGTAAAATTGTTGGCGCTTCTCCAGCATTATTTGTTGATAAAATTGAACATATTGAAGAAAGTTATTCAATGACAATGGTAGAAAAAGGGCGTATTGCAGGTCGTATTACACAATTAATACGCCTGAAAGCCAAAGATGAAAACCGTTTTAATTACATTCTTTGGTTAGATTTAGAAACATCATTATTATTACGCTATGACTTATTTGATTTAAATAATAATTTGTTAGAACAAGTACAAGCTGTTGGATTACATCTTAATAATTTACCAAGTGATAATATTACCCAATTAGCAGCTATAAAAAGTGATGAAGTTAGAACCGTAACAGCAATTCAACAAGAGAAATGGCAGTTCAGTTGGTTACCTCAAGGTTTCTCTGTACAAGCGAGTGATTCTCATAAAGTAGATAAAGCGCTTAAGGCCGTTGAATACTTGATGCTAAGCGATGGACTCTCACAAGTATCTGTATATATTGCTCCAGCTAGTAGTATTGATGTCCCCGCTAAGCTTATTACAAATAGTGGTATTGCAATGGCTAATCAACGCCACGGTCAATATGATGTTACTGTCGTTGGTAGAATACCTTACGATACAGCGTTAAAAATCGCTCATTCTATAGAGTTTAAATAATTCAAATGCTAGCGCAAAAAGCCATCGTCACTGAAATATTTGAGAACAGAGTTGAAGTTGAATATCAAGTTAGTTCAAGTTGCTCAGGTTGTGCTAGTGAAGACAGTTGTGGAGTAGGTACAGTAGCTAAAGCCTTTACAGGTAAGACTAATCGAGTTTCAGTTAATACTTCGTTGATCTTATCCAAAGGACAACATGTATTTATCGAAACATTAGAATCTAATATTTTATTTACCTCAGCAGTGACTTATTTACTTCCTTTGTTTGGCTTATTAACTTTTAGTGTTATCGCACAAGAAACGTTAAATATTCAATCAGGATTAAGTCAGTTATTGCCTATCTCTATCGGGTTTGTTGGTGGATTCATTGCGCAACAGTTAGGTAAATTATGGCTTAATAAAAATATTGATACACAACCTATAATTGTTATTACTCAAACTCAATACTAACTTTTTACGCTATTTATCCCTCACATAGCACAAGCTAAACATGGATGTTTACACAATTAAATAAACTCCTTGCACAATATCACTCATCTCGCGAATACCTTTGGCACCATCCACTTATTTACGGTAGAATTACTGTAATTCTTGTGTCTGAATTTATAATCACGCTGAAGTTAAGTGATGAGTTATAAATTAATTAATTTAAGTTGGCTATTCTCTCAATGAAGCATATACGTAATTTTTCTATCATTGCCCATATAGATCACGGCAAATCTACTCTTTCCGATCGTTTAATTCAATTTTGTGGTGGCTTAGAAGACCGTGAAATGGAAGCTCAAGTTCTTGATTCAATGGATATTGAACGTGAACGTGGAATCACAATTAAATCACAAAGTGTAACGCTTGATTATAAAGCTAAAGATGGTGAAGTTTATCAACTTAACTTTATCGATACGCCCGGACATGTTGATTTCACTTATGAAGTTTCTCGTTCTTTAGCCGCTTGTGAAGGTGCGCTTTTAGTCGTTGATGCTGCACAAGGTGTTGAGGCGCAAACTTTAGCTAATTGTTATACCGCGTTGGATTTAGATCTTGAAGTTGTTCCTGTACTCAACAAAATCGATTTACCGTCGGCTGATCCTGATTCAGCTGCTGAAGAAATTGAAGATTTAGTGGGTATCGACGCAATGGAAGCTGTACGTTGTAGTGCTAAAACAGGTATTGGCATTGAAGACGTATTAGAAGAAATCGTTGCTAAAGTACCAGCACCAGTAGGGAATCTTGAACCTACAACACCACTACAAGCCCTAATAATTGATTCGTGGTTTGATAATTATCAAGGCGTTGTGAGTCTAGTGCGTATCATGCATGGTCAAGTTAAAGCTGGCGATAAAATGAAAGTCATGTCGACAGGTGAGATTCATCAAATTGATAAAGTAGGTATTTTCACCCCTAAACAGACTGAAACAGGTATTTTAAAAGCTGGTGAAGTAGGCTATATCATCGCTGGTATTAAAGAAATTCATGGCGCGCCTGTAGGTGATACGCTAACGCTTTCTCGTAACAGTGCGACAGAAATACTTCCTGGATTTAAAAAATCAACCCCTCAGGTTTATGCTGGGCTATTCCCTATTAGCTCAGATGATTACGAGAATTTCCGTGATGCATTAAATAAGTTAAGTCTTAACGATGCTTCACTTAATTTTGAGCCTGAAACATCAAGTGCACTAGGTTTTGGTTTCCGTATCGGTTTCCTAGGTATGCTACACATGGAAATCATTCAAGAGCGTTTAGAGCGTGAATACAATCTTGATTTAATTACGACAGCACCTACAGTGAACTATCAAGTACTTACAACTGCCGGTGAGATTGTTAATGTAGATAATCCGTCTGATTTACCACCAATACAAAATATCGACGAAATTCGTGAACCGATGGTTGAGGCAAATATTTTAGTACCGTCTGAATATTTAGGTTCAGTGATAACACTATGTATTGAAAAACGTGGTGTTCAAACTAATTTGGTTTATCACGGGAAGCAAGTTGCAGTAACTTATGAATTGCCAATGGCTGAAGTTGTATTAGACTTTTTTGACCGTTTGAAATCTACATCACGTGGTTATGCATCACTTGATTACAACTTTAAGAATTTCCAAACATCAGACATGGTTCGTGTTGATATGCTAGTTAATGGTGAGCGCGTTGATGCGTTAGCTATGATTACTCATCGTGACACTTCACAATATCGTGGTCGTGCTGTTGTTGAAAAAATGAAAGAGTTAATTCCTCGTCAAATGTTTGATATTGCTGTTCAGTCAGCTATTGGCGGACAAATTATTGCCAGAACGAATATTAAAGCACTGCGTAAAGATGTTACAGCGAAGTGTTATGGTGGTGATATCAGTCGTAAGAAGAAACTATTACAAAAACAAAAAGCTGGTAAAAAACGCATGAAGTCTGTTGGTAATGTTGAGTTACCACAAGAAGCATTCTTAGCTGTTCTGAAGGTTGGAGAGTAATTAATGGCCGTTTATTTCGAGCTTATTTTAGTACTTGCTACACTTTTTACTGGTGTAGTTTGGGCTGTTGATCATTTTGTGTTTTTACCTAAACGTAAAGTGATTGCCGCTGGCCTTCCTGAAAATGTTGACGATGAAGCAAGAGAATCTATATTACAAGAATCTGCACTTGTGGAAAATTGTCATGGTATTTTTCCGGTTATCGGTTTTGTATTAATATTACGTTCGTTTTTGTATGAACCGTTTCAAATTCCATCAGGGTCGATGATGCCAACGCTATTAATTGGTGATTTCATTCTGGTAGAAAAGTATGCTTATGGCGTAAAACTTCCTGTTATTCGTACTAAAGTCATAGAAACTGGCCGTCCACAACGTGGTGACTCTGTTGTCTTTAAGTATCCTTTGGAACCTACTGTTGATTATATCAAACGCGTAGTAGGTGAGCCGGGAGATACTGTTCGTTATTTGAATAAGAAATTATCTATTAAAACGCCGTGTATTGATGGTCAAAATATTGAAAATTGCGGTACATTCCAAAAAATTGATATTGATATTGTTTCACAAGGTGATTTTCAAGCACATGGCTATCCGTTAACGGAAGCTAATGAGAGTTTGCTAGGCATTGAACATAAAATTTTATTTAATCCTAGTCAAGCGCCTCGTCCAGAATATTTTAATCAAACAGGTACTCGAATCGGTGAATGGATCGTACCTGAAGGTGAATATTTTGTAATGGGCGATAACCGTGATAATAGCTTAGATAGTCGTTACTGGGGCTTTGTTCCAGAAGAAAATATGGTTGGTAAAGCTGTATTTATTTGGACTAGTTTTGAATTTAATCGTGCACCTGAAGATATTATTCCAACATGGGTACCATCAAATATCCGTACTGAACGAATTGGGAAAATTGGGCAATAATCAATGAGAAATATTCCGTACGAAAAATTAGAAAAGAAAATTGGTTATAGCTTTACTGATAAAAAGTTTCTATTGCAAGCGTTAACCCATCGCAGCATGGGCGGTGAGCATAATGAACGTTTAGAATTTCTAGGTGATTCATTATTAGGAATGTTCATTGCTGAAGCATTATATGTAAAATTTCCAAAAGTTACCGAAGGTGATTTGAGCCGAATGAGAGCAACATTAGTTCGCGGCCAAACATTAGCAGAACTAGCACGTGATTTTGAAACTGGAGATTTTTTATTACTAGGCCCTGGTGAACTTAAAAGTGGTGGTTTCCGCCGCGACTCTATTTTAGCTGACTCAGTAGAAGCTATTATTGCTGCTGTCTATCTTGATAGTGATATAAAACAATGTGAAACGCTGGTACTAAATTGGTACCAATCGCGTCTCAATAATATTGAACCGGGTGTTAGTCAAAAAGATCCTAAAACTCAATTACAAGAGTGGTTGCAAGGAAGACGTTTACCATTACCAACTTACACTGTATTAGATGTAACAGGTCAAGCGCACAACCAAAAATTTACTATGTCATGTGAGGTTGTTGGGGTTGACGAACAAGCTATTGGCATAGGCACTTCACGTCGAAAAGCAGAACAAGATGCTGCAACAAAAGCATTAGAGGTTATTCATGCAACAGCAAAATAATAATGGCGAAGAATATGACGTAACATATTGTGGTTTTGTCGCCATTATTGGTCGTCCAAATGTTGGAAAATCAACGTTAATTAATAAAATCCTTGGTCAAAAAGTTAGCATTACATCACGTAAGCCACAAACAACACGTCACCGTGTAATGGGGATTGATACTGAAGGTGCTCATCAAACAATTTATGTTGATACGCCGGGGCTTCATAGTGAAGAAAAACGTACAATCAACCGCCTAATGAATCGTGCAGCAGCCAGTTCAATAGGTAATGTTGAGATGGTGTTTTTCCTTGTTGAAGGAACACAGTGGACAGGCGATGACGAAATGATCTTGAATAAATTGCGTAAAAGCTGTCAAGACACACCAGTTATCTGCGTAGTTAATAAAGAAGATAATGTCCAAATTCGTTCTGAAATGCTACCGCATTTGCAATGGTTAGGAACGCAATATGACTTTGATGTCATTATGCCTATTTCAGCTAAAAACGGTGATGGTGTTGATAAGCTGATTTCAATGGCACGTAATGCAATACCTGAAGGGGAACATCATTTCCCTGAAGATTACATTACCGATCGTTCACAGCGTTTTATGGCATCTGAAATTATTCGTGAAAAACTTATGCGTTTTACGGGTGATGAAATACCTTATGCTGTAACCGTAGAAGTTGAAGCCTTTGCTATGCAGCCAAACGGTGTATTTAATATCAGTGCGCTGATATTAGTAGAACGTGAAGGCCAAAAACGCATGATCATTGGTAAAAAAGGCGAAAAATTAAAACAGATTGGTCGTGAAGCACGTAAAGACATGGAAGAAATGTTTGATAATAAAGTCTTCCTTGAATTATGGGTGAAAGTTAAATCAGGTTGGGCAGATGACGAACGTGCATTGAACAGTCTTGGTTATGGCGACACATAATTGAATACAACGGCGCATACAAATGAGATCTCACCGCTGTGCGCCGCTTATCTTATCCATTCCAGGCCGTTTAGTGAAAGTAGTTTAATTGTTGAATTATTCACTGAATCACATGGCCGTATAGCAGCTGTAGCTAATGGTGTTAAGCGCGCTAAAAACGTTAATAAAAGCCTATTACAACCCTTTAGACCATTATTAGTCAGTTGGCGCGGAAATGGTGATTTAAAAACCTTAGTACGAATTGACTCACCCACTCTTGCGTTACCTCTTGCCAAAACTTACCTTTATAGTGGCTTATACCTTAACGAATTGATTTTACGTTTATTAGGTAAAGAATTACCCCAACCTGCTATTTATAATGCTTATCATGCAACACTGATTTCGTTGTCTAAAAACAATGATATTGAAATTAGCCTTAGACAATTTGAATTTACATTATTGGCAGAGTTAGGGCAGGGTATTTCTTTTGAGGTAGATATTGATAATCAATCAATTGAACCTCACTGGCGTTATGATTTACTCAGTGAGCAAGGATTTATAAGCCGCGTTGATGGGAAATTCATAGGTGAGTCATTAATTAATATTGCAAAGACAAATTTTTGTGACAATATAACTCGAAACCATGCAAAAACAATAACGAGACAAGCACTCGCTCCACTATTAGGCAGTAAGCCACTTCATAGTAGACGGTTATTCTCGCGCTCAAAATCTTTAAGGAAAAGCGAATGAATCCAATATATCTTGGCGTTAACATCGATCACATTGCCACTCTTAGACAAGCCCGTGGTACTACCTATCCAGATCCTGTTCATGCAGCAAATATCGCTGAGTTAGCTGGTGCAGATGGTATTACTATTCACTTACGTGAAGACCGCCGCCACATACAAGATCGCGATGTTTATACGTTAGCAAAAACACTACAAACACGTATGAATCTTGAAATAGCCGTGACAGATGAAATGCTGACTATTGCTTGTGACGTTAAACCTGAATATGTTTGTTTAGTACCTGAAAAGCGTGAAGAGTTAACGACCGAAGGCGGTCTTAATGTTGCTGGTCAATTAGATTTAATGCTAGAAGCTGTTGCACAATTAAAAAATTCAGGCATTAAAGTATCATTATTTATAGATGCAGATAAGTCTCAAATCGATGCTGCTGTTACTGTTGGTGCACCTTATATTGAACTTCATACAGGCTGTTACGCAGATGCAAAAGACAGTGTTGAACAAGAGCAAGAATTAAAACGTATTACAGAAATGGCTAAATATGCCCATGAGCAAGGTCTTATTGTTAATGCCGGTCACGGTTTACATTTTCATAACGTGGCGCCTATCGCTGCAATTCCTGAAATTTATGAATTAAATATTGGCCATTCAATTATTGCTCGTGCAGCAATGATTGGCTTAGAACAAGCAGTTAAAGATATTCGCGGTAAAATGGTCGAAGCTCGCCAAGGAGCCTAATATTTTTATAAGTATTTTGAAGGTAAGTTCGTATGAAATTTTATATTATTTTATTAATTTTATGCGGGCTTTCTTCATTTAATATTACTGCAAACGAACTTAACCTAAAACCATTTACGAGTGACGGTTGTAGTTCCTTTCCCGATGGTACAATAGAGCATAATGAGCTTTGGTTACATTGTTGTAGAGCTCATGATGTTGATTATTGGCAAGGTGGGACAAAAGCACAGCGTTTAGCGTCAGATCAACGCTTACGCGCTTGTGTTGCAAAAGTAGGGCAACCTAAGACAGCAGCATTAATGCTCGCAGGTGTTCGTGTTGGCGGTACACCATATTTACCGACGTCATATCGTTGGGGCTACGGTTGGCCATATCCGCGCTTTTATGATGCATTATCGACACTAGAACTTAAGTTAATTCAACAAGAACTTCTTAATGCTAAATCATCTCAAATAATACCAACTATTATTAATTAAAATACTCATTTAATTATTTCAGTGAATTTAAATAAACATAATTGATTGTATTAACTATTACCTAATTATCAGCTGTAATCAGTTAAATATTTTTTTATACCTAGCTTACACATCATAAAAAGGTTCAATTAACTGATATAAATTAAATAGATTAGTAAAGTTAATGAAATTGAAAGAAAACTTAGATTGGTAGTCTGAAATGTAATGAATGAGACGTTAGCCGAAAATTATAACGATCTATTATGTTGAATTAATATTAACTATCAAACAGCTCAATTATTGACTATTGTTTATGCTATCTGAATTAATTATTTGTATTTAAGTATATATAAATAGTGGAAAAATTCTGAAGTGAGTTGGCCTCACTTCAGAATAGAAGCTACTATTCATTATTTTCTATATCCCATTGACTAATAGATAAACTTTTTAGCTGAATAAAAAAAGTAGTTGTGTTGTCAAACATATTTCCAATGACATTTATCATAATAAATTCCTGCTTATAATAATGACGCGTCGACAACTTCTGTTATCAATAGAAAGTTAGCTTGTGTAATAGGGTTAGCGTTAGTTTTAGAAGCTAATGCTAAGTCAGAATAAGCACCAGAGATATCACCACTCTTATATTTAGAAATTCCACGATTGTTATAAGCAAGCGCTTTATAGTAGTTAGATTGTTTCTTATTTAATGCTTTTAATTCTTTACTGTTTATTGCTGCAGAACATGCATCAAGAGATTTGTTAAGCGACTGATCTTGTAAATACGCTACACACAACCCCATATTAGCATTGTAAGAATATTTAAAATTACGACTACTTTTTAATTTCTTAATTGAAGTTTTAGGAGCTTCTTGCATTATATCTTGGCTACTAATACTGTCTGACATAACAACCATTTTAAATGGTAAATCTTGTGCTTCAGCAAATGCTGATGTTGATAAAGCAGAGAGTAGTAATAGCGTTTTTGCATGTTTAATTTTAGAGTACATAATTATTATCCTTTTGTTTGCAGTTAGAATGACTTTCGAAGTAGCAGTAACTTGTGAAGTCGCAGTAACTATAGGAAATAAATTAAACATCAACAAACGATATAAATATAATCATGAAGTGAAAATTATTCACTCATACATATTCATCTGAAAAAGTATTAGTGACCCAATTTGCAAATAACTCTAATTCATTTCTATCATCCATATGTTCATGTTGAATTAAATAATATCTATCTTGGGTATTGAGTTCTTCCTCAAATATTTTTACGAGTAATTCCTCATTAAACCAACTTTTACTTAATGGTAATGGTATTAACGCAATTCCCATCCCTTGCTGTGCTGCTCGTGCGACGCCAAACATACTATCAAACTGGACAATTTGCTTTGGTGAGAAGTCGTCAATGCCTACGTTGTCAGCCCATTGATGCCAAGACCATGGTCTAGCTTTGTGCAATATTAATGGTGTTTGTTTTAATGCATCTAATCCAAGATGTTTTAATTTTGTGTAAAGTTTCTTATTACAAGCTGCAACATAACGTATAGGGAATAAATCATGGCTTATTGAGCCAACAGGTTTACTATTTGCTAACACAATAGATAAGTCTGCTGTGTTTGTTGGTGAAGTACCTGTTCTGATAGTTTCAAGTTGTAAATTTATATCAGGATTGAGTTCAGACCATTCGCTTAATTGGGGCACAAATAATTCACTGGCAAAAAATTCAGGCAAGCTAATTACAATAGTTTGATTTTGTTGTTTAGTCGTAAATTGTGAAATTGTGGACTCTAATTGATTAATTATTGGATGTATAGATTGATAAAACTGCTTTCCATCACTCGTTAGTTCAATTGTTCGAGTTCCTCTCTTGAAAAGAGACATACCTAATTGTGCTTCAAGTTGTTTTATTTGATGGCTTACAGCTGATGGTGTCAAATATAATTGTGCAGCAGCGTGTTTGAAGCTTAAACATTTTGATGCAATACAAAATGCACGTAAGCCACGTATAGGAGTTTGAATAGGCATAACATCATACAATATAGTTAAATTATAATGTATAAAAGCAATAGTTGAGCCAGTTTTTAAGTTATTGATTGGTAGATGGTTGGCACAGTGGAGGGAGAGTTTTAGGAATTTATAACGCACTACTTTTGTTCAAATGCACTTAATTAGAACCTAAAAAAATAGAGCACTATAAAGTGCTCTATAAAAGACTAAAGTTATTCAAATTGTAAAAAGTTTATAGAATCTTTGGGGACTAATTCGAAAACAAAGCAACTATAAATAAAAGTAGAGTGGGGTGACAAACGAAAGTATTTCAAGCTATAAATGAAATTAATTAAATCATATGGCGCAGTTATAAAACGAGAATTTTTAAAGGTCAAAAAAAGAACAAAAAAAAGGGCACCTAAGAGGTGCCCATAGTTGTTCAAATTGTTCAAATAATTAAAATGTTTTATTGAATTTGGGATTAATTCGAAAACAAGTCCATGATAAGTAAAACGGTAGATTGCTGCAAACTAAAGTATTTCAATCGATAGATGAATTTAATTCATCTATATTTGATATGGATAATGTATGAGATTGTTTGCTACTAAATACGGCTTTTACAAATGTAATATTATAAATTACACATACAAAAAAGCCCCAACCGAAGTTGAGGCTTTATTGTTACTACTATAAATGGTGCCGACACCAAGAGTCGAACTCGGGACCTACTGATTACAAGTCAGTTGCTCTACCAACTGAGCTATGTCGGCACA
>CALJMY010000205.1 GCA_937981905.1 uncultured Enterobacterales bacterium | reverse complement strand
AACAGGTAAAGCTAATCAGTATTTTTTACGCGGTTTTAACCTTGATCATGGCTCAGACTTCTCAACGTTAATTGATGGTATGCCAATTAATAACCGTACTCATGGGCACGGTCAGGGATATACAGATCTTAACTTCATTATCCCTGAAGCTATTGGTGGTGTGAGTTATAAAAAAGGCGCTTATTACGCTCAGGTTGGTGACTTTAGTGGTACTGGAAGCGCCCACATGACAACAGCTAATGCTGTTGAACATGGCACAGTATCATTAAGTTTAGGACAAGATAACTATCAGCGATTAGTGGTGCTTGATAGCATTAATACTGATTCTGGCGATTGGTTCTACGCATTTGAAAGTAATAAATATGATGGTCCTTGGAGCGATATTGATGAGGATCTTGATAAAACCAACCTTGTTGTTAAACACAGTCAAAATCTAGGTGATGGACAGCTGACATTGTCTTTCATGGGATATGATAATAGCTGGAACAGCGCAGACCAAATTCCACAAAGTGCAGTCGATTCTGGACTTATTAGTGAATTAGGATCGCTTGATGATACCGTTGGCGGTGAATCAAGTCGTTATAGTCTTAATGCGCAATGGCAAAACGAGGCATGGACGGCGTCTGTGTATGCTATTAGTTACGATTTACAACTGTGGTCAAATTTTACTTATTTCTTAGATGATCCTATTAATGGTGATCAGTTTGAACAAGTTGATGATCGAATGACGTATGGCGGACAAGTCAGTTACCAACAATTTGGCGAATTAGCCGGAATGAAAACGGTTAACTTATTCGGATTTCAAACTCGTATTGATGATATCGATGAAGTAGGTCTTTATTCGTCAAACGCCCGTGTGAGAAACGGTGTTGTTAAATCAGATGCGGTAAATCAATCAAGCATTGGTCTTTATTGGGAAAACCAGTTGGCGATAACAGATGATTTGAGAACCGTATTTGGTGTGCGTTATGACTATTATGATTTCGATGTCACATCGTTAGTTGATATCAATAAACACAATATCGATATTTCTACTAATGGTGGTCAAGCCAATGATGACAAAGTGTCATTTAAAGGCAGCGTGGTTTATACATTAAGCGATGAATGGGAAACTTATTTTTCAATGGGGCAAGGTTTCCATTCTAATGATGCACGCGGAACAACTATTGTTGTTGATCCTATTTCTGGTGAAGATGCTCAAACAGTTGATCCTTTAGTGTCTTCTTTTGGTTATGAAGTTGGTTTACGTGGCTTTTGGAGCGAACGTTTTAATACATCGTTAGCTTTGTGGTCATTGTCTTTAGACAATGAACTATTATTTGTTGGCGATGCTGGCAATACCGAGCAAAGTCGTGAGTCTGAACGTTACGGCCTTGAAATGACAGGTTATTACCGTTTTTCTCAACAATGGGTATTAGATTTTGAATACGCATGGACCGATTCAGAATTTAGCGACGATGCGCCAGAAGGTAATTTTATTCCTGGTGCATTAAAGCATGTATTACAAACGGGATTAAGCTATGAATCGAATAGTGGATGGTTTAGCACAATGCGTATGCGTTATTTTGGTAAACGTCCGTTGATAGAAGATGGTTCGGTTAATTCTGAGCCAAGTTTAGTTGCTAACTTTAGATTGGGTTATCAAACTCATGATTGGGTGTTTAAAGCCGACATATTAAATCTGTTTAATAGTGATGATCACGATATTGATTATTTGTATGAATCACAATTGCAAGGCGAAGAAAGTGCGCAAGAAGATATTCATTTTCATGTCATAGAGCCTCGCACTGTAAGACTGTCTGCTAGTTATAACTTTTAATGAGTTAATGTAAAATAACTCAATTCAAACAGAAAGTATTATTTCATTTTTACTTTTCTGTTTGAATTTCTATTTTTTATCTTATCAATATAAACTATCTGAAAATATTCTCAGCCCAACGACTTAATCCTGCTGTCACACTACCAAAGTGATCACCTGTGACCAATTCTGATTGATGGCTTTTAAAATAGTCATTTAAATAAGCCTGTAAAACTGGAGATTGCGCACTACCGCCAGTAACAAATATTACATCAGGTTGACAGTTCGCTTGCTCAACAGTATCTGCAATCAATTTTCCGATGCTATCTAGATGACGAGCATTGGCTTGATATAATGTATCGCGAGATACAGGTGTAGATAAGCCATTAGTTAAGTAAGTAAGATCGACATCAAGAGATTCATTATTTGTTAACGCTATTTTGGCACGTTCAGCACTATTAACTAATTGATAAGATAATTTTTCTTGTTGCACTTTTAGCAATCGTTCAATAAGTTGCGGTTGCGCGGCATCTTTCATTAATTGTTTAAGCGCTCGTTGATTGCTCTCTGAATAAAACTCTGTTTGGTCATTAATATTATTAATAGAAGCAGCTTGCCAATGAAAACTTGTTGGCATTGTTTTTCCTGTTAACGCTAAACTATTAACACCCAGTGATGGCATTAACCCGCGCATACACAATTGAATATCTAAATCATTACCGCCAATTCGTTGGCCACTGTGCGCTAGTAATTGTGCATTTCTATCTTGGCTCTTCGTATATTCAGGCCCCATAAGTAACATTGAAATGTCTGAGGTTCCACCACCAATATCAACCACTAACACACGTTTTTCTTGAGTTAACGTCGCTTCAAATTCAAAACCAGCCGCAACAGGTTCATATTGGAATTCAACATCTTTAAAACCTATTCGTTTTGCGGCATTAGTTAAAATTTCAATCGCTTGTTGATTACTTTTTTGCGCATTAAGGCCTTGGAAATTAATCGGGCGACCAATAACGGTTTGAGTAATTTCATGGCCTAAAGCTTGCTCAGATTGTTGTTTAACTTCTAACATCATTGAAGCAACAATGTCCTCAAACAGTGCTATTTGAGGTGGAAGTAATCCACTGGCTCCTAGAAAAGATTTAGGTGATTTTAAATAATAACCTTCTTCAGGATCTTCTAAATAACGCGTTAACGCAGATTCGCCAAAACTAATATGCGTTGGAATTTCATCTTCTTTTAACTCAGACATTGCTCTCATGCCTTTCACTAATTGAAGATTACGTTCTTTTTTAAACGCCTCTTGAGTTGCGCCAGAAAGTTTTTGTGCGAGTGTGTAACTAATAATATCGCGGCTTGGAGAATAAAGTGTTGAGGGCATGTAACGACCATGCTCACCTAACGTAATGAGTTTAGGTTGACCATTAACCATTGCCGCTGCTGCACAATTTGATGTGCCGTAATCAAAACCTATCATGAAAAAACTCCAAACGAAAAAGCGGCGTAGCTTACTGATTTTTATTAATGAGGGCAAGCATTAGCTTTTTATATCGACCCTGTTATGAATATTCTTCCAGTTGTCTGGAAATTTCCCCTGAAGAACAAAAGCAAATGCGATCAATTCGGCGATAACTAAATACAACTCTTTAGGTATTTCTTGCCCCATATCTAAGCGTTGTAAAAACTGACTAAGTTCTTTGTCTTGATGAATCATCACGTCGTTTTCTTTCGCTATTTCTAATAATTCTTCAGCTAATGTTCCATGCGCTTTTGCAATGACTTTCGGGGCTGATTTTTGGTCATATTTTAAGGCGACTATTTGCTTTTCTTGACCATTATCTTCTTGGTCGTCGTGTTCACTCATATCATTAATTCCACTAACTGATTAGGACGTTTGAGTAGCGTTGCTGGAATTTCACCTTCTTTGCAACTAATGCTAGTTTCATCAAAGCCTAATGATTCTAATCGATTGCTGAGAAAGCTTAAATAAAAATCAGCACGTTGTACTAATGATCTGTTGTTACAAGTGAGATCTAACTCCAATTTACTGCCTGTTAGTAATGCGTTTACTTTTATTTTCTCATTTTCGCCGCAAGGTAATAGAAGAGTTAAGCGCCAACTTTTTTCTGATTTCCCATCTTGAGCGTTTTGTTCTTCAACTTCTCCTTCTACTTGAGGGACATTAGGTTCTTTGGTTGGCATATTAAAATAAAACAACGATTGGTTATTTTGTTGTTGTTCTGCGTTTTGATATTGATAAAACTGGATGTGAGATGACAAATTCGTTAATGATTCTTCAAGTGGTTTAAAGCTTTGTAAATTACCTAACATTTGCAATGCAATATTTAGATTATTGTTGTTAGTCGAACTACTCGAATTTTTAATTAGGCTTGATAAATGTTTAAGTAATTGAGGGGACAAAGACTGACCTTGAGCAGCACTACGTCCACCCAATAATAATTGTAAAGCATTGGCAAGAGGTCCTAATGATTTACTTTGTGTTGCTGTATTTTGAGTATTTAATGGTTCAAATCGCGTAAATTGCTCAATTAATTGTGATAATTGTGTTGGATTAGTTAATTGAGGCATTGATGGTAATTGAGTCGTAATTTGTTTTGATAATGTTTTTAGCTGATTAATAGCTACTAAATTTTCATCAGCTGCAGGTGTGCTATTTGTCGCCTGCAAATTAGCTGAAGAGGGTAAGTTGATTTCTACAGATTGAGCGCTGCCTGATTTCGATGGCGATTGAGTTTGGCTTGATGATGATAATTGCAGTGCGCTAATTAATTCATTGAGTTTCTGTAAAGGTAATGATGTCGTTGTGTTTTTCGTTATTTCTGGTGTTGTTGGAGTCACTTGTTCTAATCTGTTGGAGCTATTAGCAGCAGGCGCGGTTATCTCATTACTTGTCAACGAAGCTGTCAATGGAGGTGTCAATAAAGGTGATGAGGTCAAATTAGGAATGACAGGCGTGCCTTTTGGAATATTGAGTGCAGCTAAGTCTTTAATATTAGAATCTGATTTTGGTGGTAATAAATTATCTACTGTTTTTTTTAATTGAACGTCATCGATTGGGCTATTCGGTGTGGCACTCGGAGTCGGTTTTATATCAACTGAAGCATTATTTAATGTTTTGTTAAATGCTGTATTGGGGGATAAATTTGAAACTACTTCATTAGATTTAGTGCTAGCCAGTTCTGGTAAAACTAAAGGTTTAACAATCGGTTGAGCCTTTTCTTGTATTGGAATATCAACAGATTTAATCACAGCTGAGTTATCTATTGATAAATTCGTAACGGTTGGTTTTAAAGGAACGCTTTGTTCATTATTAACGCTTTGGGTTGCTGTCGCTCTTTGTTGAATATTTATCTCAGATCGTATTTGCTCATTACTGACAGATAAAAGTTTATTCACATTATTGTTTAATTGTGTAAATAAAGGCGGAGAATTTTGATGACGCAACCACAATTGGTTAATTGGTTTCGTCATATCAATCTTACTAGGCGTTGGTGAGTCGTTTTTCAATAATGTAGATTGATTAATAATCTCTGAAACATTACTAACCTGATTTATAGGTAATGCTGCAAGAGTATTAGGCGGTATAGCCGCTGCGAGTGTTTTTACCGGTATGACAATTTGAGATTGAGTCATTTCAGCAGGTAGCTTAGTAAATTGAACCGTTAATTGTTGTTGATTATTAAGTACTAAATTAGCTTGAAAAGTTTGATTTAATGGTAATGCATTTATACCCGGTAATGAGGCTCTTATAGTTGTTGAATCGTTAACTTTTAATGTGATTTGTTCTTGGGGTAAACGCCTTGCTTGCCCTAGTGGTAACGATGTGTTTTTTTCAATATGTAATTTTATAACCGACTCTTGATTGGGTAAGCTTGTTTCTTTAGTTAGGGCTGATTGTAAACTCTTAGATAATGGAACTTCTAATTCTATGACTGGTTTTGTTGTTTCTGGAGTTATTGTAATAACGACAGTGGATGCGTCTTTTACAAATGATAAATTTACTTTATCGCCAATTTTTAAAGAAGCACTTAATGCGTCATTATTTGATATGCCTAATTTAATTGAAGGCTGATTAGGCAAGCTCAATATAATTTCATTTGCTGTTTTAGATAAAACCTGTGACGAAATTGTGTCAGCACCTCGAAGTTGAGAATCGATAGATGCTCTTACTTCAACTTTTAATGAATCTTTGACGTTAATCGATTCTTGAATTGGTTTTGTATTTATTGGTAAATCAGCCATAAAAATCCAGTTTCACGCCTATTGAACGTTTAACATTTATATCCCCGTAATTAATGAATATGCAGATTATTCCACAGTTTAATTTTGATGAAATTTAACTGTCACGGGATTAGTGAGCGCGCATAAGATCAATATCGTGCGTTTTTTAAGGAACAAAGTAAAGCATCTGTTGATGTTACTGATATACTCCCTGTAAATATTAAGGAGCGAATCAATGAAAAATCATCAAAAATTTAAGTTTATTGTAAAACTTTCAAGTCTTGCTTTAGCCTATATGTCATTTGGAATCACCAGTACAGTCCATGCAGAAGCTAGTGAAACGTTCTCGGGCGAACAAAAGCCATTAGTTGTTATTGACTCTGAGCGTTATGATCCTCTTGAGGGTTTTAACCGTGTTATGTGGGATTTCAATCGTGATTATTTAGACAAGTATGTTGCCCGCCCAACCGCTATTTTTTATCGTGATTACATTCCAAAGCCAGCACAAAATAGTATTTATAATTTTGCGACTAATTTTGAAGAACCTTCAACAATGGTCAATAATGCACTGCAAGGTAATGCTGAAGATAGTAGTAATGCATTTGCTCGCTTTCTTGTTAACTCAACCGCTGGTTTGTTTGGTCTATTTGATGTCGCTGGTGCAATTGGTCTTGAGAAAAAACAAGATGAATTTGGTGAAGTATTAGCGGTGAATGGTGTTGGCTCTGGTCCGTTTTTAATGATTCCAGGTACTGGGCCTACGACTGTGCGTAACGAAGTTGGTGACCAAGTTGATAATCTATACTTTCCACTAGCAGATTTATCGGCTTGGCAAAGTATTGGTGTTGGTGTGCTTAAGGGGATTCATATTCGAGCACAACTATTAGAACAAGAAGGACTGTTAAATTCATCACTTGATCAATATGCTTTTGTAAAAGAAGCTTATTATCAAAGTCGTGTTTTTGATATCTATGATGGTGAAGTGCCA
>CALJMY010000204.1 GCA_937981905.1 uncultured Enterobacterales bacterium | reverse complement strand
ACGATCCATAAAATCAAAACCTTGATTATCAACATCAAGAACTTTTAATGATTCCTGTGCAACATTTTCATTAATCTCACCGTTAAAACTTACTTGTGCAAAATCTCGTACACGTCGTAATAATCGATTAGCAATACGAGGGGTGCCACGCGAACGACGCGCAATTTCCTTAGCCCCAGTAAAGTCTATATAAACTTCCAACTGCTTCGCACTTCGCGTAACAATGTCAGTTAACTCTTGGACAGTATAAAATTCAAGACGCAAAGGAATACCAAAACGTGCACGTAATGGCGATGTTAAAGACCCAGCCCGTGTCGTTGCCCCAATAAGTGTAAACGGAGGGAGTTCTAATTTAATAGAACGAGCAGCAGGCCCTTCACCAATCATAATATCAAGTTGGTAATCTTCCATTGCAGGATAAAGTATCTCTTCGACTACAGGGCTTAAACGATGAATTTCATCGATAAACAAAATATCACCATGTTCTAAATTTGTCAGTAGTGCCGCTAAGTCCCCCGCTTTTTCAAGTACAGGGCCAGAAGTTGTTTTAACATTTACTTCCATTTCATTAGCAACGATATGAGCAAGGGTAGTTTTACCTAATCCAGGCGGCCCATAAACAAGCATATGATCAAGTGCTTCATCACGCATTTTAGCGGCTTGTATAAAAATACGAAGCTGCGCTTTAGCGTCAGTTTGTCCGGTATAGTCATCTAGCATTTTAGGGCGCATTGCCCTGTCGACATTATGTTCTTCTACATCAACAGTCGTTGCTTGAATGAGTCTATCTGCTTCTATCATAATTACCTTGAATTCACTTTATCGTTTTTATTTTTATAACACTAATTCTATAACATTGACTTAAGCGCAGCTTTAATAAGGGATTCACTGTCCATTTCTGGTAGTTTGACTCGTTTAACTACTTTTGTTGCTTGCACTTGTTTATATCCTAATGCAAGTAAGGCATCAATGGCATCTTGCTCAACATCTATTGCATTAACAAATGTTGAACCTAGCGCTTCATTAGGTAATGACAAGTCCCCTAATTCGTTTTGCTGAGTTAGGGTGAAGTTTTTAAGTCTATCTTTTAAATCAATAATCAAACGTTCAGCGGTTTTTAAACCAATACCTGGTAATTTAACCAACGCATTAGCATCACCATTAACAACAATTTGAACAAATTCAGGGGCAGATAAACCCGATAAAATAGCTAAACCCAGTTTAGGGCCAACACCATTAGCTTTAATAATTTGACGAAATAGCTCACGTTCAATTTTTTGAGCAAAACCATATAATAATTGCGCATCTTCACGCACAACAAAGTGAGTATGAATGATAACTTGTTCGCCCACTGCTGGCATCTGATAAAAACTTGTCATTGGCATTTGTACTTCATAACCAACACCGCCAACTTCTAATACTAACAACGGAGGCTGTTTTTCGGCAACAATGCCATTTAATCTTCCAATCACTTGTTAATCCTTTCTTATTTTTAACGCTTGTATTTATATCAATAAAAACGCTATTAAAGTTATATATCGATAAACTCAAACGACATTTGAAACTATTTTTGGAAACGGCCACGTAATACACGGGATGAAGTACTACGACTTTTACCCGCCATCGCAATTAAACTTTGTGTATTGTGCGCATGACAAATAGCAATAGCTAAACCATCAGCCGCATCTTCTTGTGGACGCCCAGCCAGTTTAAGCATGTTCATCACCATGTGCCCTACTTGATCTTTGGATGCTGCGCCAGTACCTACAACTGCTTGCTTGACTAATCGTGCAGCATATTCACCAACAGGCAATGAGGCATTCATTGCTGCAACAATAGCGACACCTCTTGCTTGACCAAGCTTAAGCGCTGAATCAGCATTTTTAGCCATAAATACTTGCTCAATCGCAAATTCATCGGGCTTATATTGTTCTATTAACTGAGTTACGCCATCAAAGATTTGCTTAAGTCGTTGGGGTAATTCTT
The DNA here is from genome assembly GCA_937981905.1 of uncultured Enterobacterales bacterium. GTDB lineage: Bacteria > Pseudomonadota > Gammaproteobacteria > Enterobacterales > Psychrobiaceae > Psychrobium. The sequence continues at coordinate 5,971 of CALJMY010000204.1, read as the reverse complement.
TTTCCGACACGCGAATACAGCCACTAGCAACATAAGTGAGTTTATTACCTTGTTTGTTAATAACACCGTATCCAGTAATTCGTGAACCGGGATCAATACCCATTATCAATGGCATAACATTTCATATTTATTAATAGATTAGCCATAGGTTATGCCATCAAACCACTGGTTGCAAGTACAGTATTTAATTTATAGACAAAAAAAACGAGCCAATAGCTCGTTTTTATCAATCGATTTTAATTCTTAGTGAATTAGCACCTAAGAAATCTTTAATAATAGTTTACTGTTCGTCGTCTTCTTTTACTTCAGGTACGATTGAAGCTACATTCAACTCAGCAAGTTGGGCAGCATTGGCTTGACCCGGTGCATTAGTTAATGGACAGGCTGCCGTTGTTGTTTTAGGGAATGCCATTACGTCACGTATTGAAGCTGTTCCTGTCATAAGCATTAATAAGCGATCTAAACCAAATGCTAAACCAGCATGCGGTGGTGTACCGTATTTTAATGCTTCTAATAAGAAACCGAACTTCTCTTGAGCTTCTTCATCGCTAATACCTAAGATTCTAAACACAGCGCTTTGCATTGGAGCGTTATGAATACGAACAGAACCGCCACCTAATTCACAACCGTTTAGTACCATATCATAAGCATCTGATATAACGTTTTCAGGGTTAGCTTCAAGTTCTTCACTTGTTACACCAACAGGTGCTGTGAATGGGTGATGAAGCGCGTGGAACCCGCCATTAATTTCTTCAAACATTGGGAAATCAACAACCCACAATGGTTTCCATTCTTTACAATTTAACTCTAAGTCTTCACCTAGTTTCAAACGTAACGCGCCCATTGCTTCAGTAACAACATTTACGTTGTCTGCTCCAAATAAGATGATGTCGCCTGATTTTGCATTAGTACGTGCAAGTAATTCAGTTACAACTTCTTCATTTAAGAATTTTAAGATTGGCGATTGTAAACCTTCCATGCCAGCATCAACGTCGTTAACCTTCATCCATGCCAAGCCTTTCGCACCATAAATGCCAACGTACTTACCGTAATCATCAATGTTCTTACGTGATAATTTAGCACCGCCTGGTACACAAATTACAGCAACGCGGCCTTTTTCATCATTAGCAGGGCCAGAGAATACTTTAAACTCTACGTCTTTTAATAAGTCAGCAACGTCAACTAACTCTAATGGATTACGTAAATCAGGCTTGTCTGAACCAAAACGGCGCATAGCGTCCGCATAAGTCATGGTTGGGAATTCGCCTAAGTCAACATTTAACATATCGTTAAATAAGTTACGTACTAACTCTTCAGTTTTTGCACGTACTTGGTCTGAACTCATGAAAGACGTTTCAATATCTATTTGCGTAAATTCTGGCTGGCGATCAGCACGTAAATCTTCATCACGGAAACATTTAACGATTTGGTAATAACGATCCATACCAGACATCATTAATAATTGTTTGAATAACTGAGGTGATTGAGGCAATGCGAAGAATTTACCTTTATGCGTACGACTTGGTACTAAATAATCACGCGCGCCTTCAGGCGTTGCCGCTGTAAGTATTGGCGTTTCAATATCTAAGAAGCCATTGTCTTCTAAGAAACGACGAACAAAACCCGTTACTTTAGAACGGAATATCATACGCTGTGTCATTTCAGGACGACGTAAGTCTAAGTAACGATACTTTAAGCGCGCTTCTTCTGAATTTGTTTGGTTAGAATCTAACGGTAATGGCTCACTCTTGTTAATAATTTCAAGTGCTTTACCTAAAACCTCAATACCACCTGTTGCCATGTCTTTATTAACTTGACCTTCAGGACGAGCACGTACAAGACCAGTAACTTTTACACAAAACTCATTACGTAGGCTGTTGGCAATGCCAAATGCTTCTTGTAAGTCAGGATCGTAAACGACTTGTACTAGACCTTCACGGTCACGTAAGTCTAAAAATATTACGCCACCTAAATCACGGCGTTTGTTGATCCAACCAACAAGTTCGACTTGTTGACCGATAAGAGATTCGTTTACTTGTCCACAATAATGGCTGCGCATTGTTTATATCCTAACTTTTGGCCCTAGGGGGCTAACATAATTGCGCATAGTATAAAGAAAAAATGAGGGTTTGATAAGACATAAAATTAACTGATAGAACAGTAAGATAAGACGGTCAAAATAACGGCTATTTCTGTATGAGGTTATGACTTAAATAAAAGGAATATAGTCTATAAACGAAAAAAGCCATTAACACGTGTTAATGGCTTTAACTAAAAAAGAAAGAAACAATTAAGGTTGTGTTGAATCACTTAATTCTAATTTAGTAAACGCTACGCTAGTGAAATCACCGTTAGCTTTATCTGTTGCCCAATCACCAGTACCTGGACACGCTGTGTACCAATCACCATCAGTGTCTTTAGTGCTACATTGGTTATATGCGCCAGCTTTGAAATACATAAAGTCACCTTCATAACCTTGTGCATTATCTTTGCTATCAACTTTACCGTAAGCATCAACATTGTTAGCTAAGTTAATTTCATACTTTACTGTTTCGTGATTAGCCGTTTCAAACGTTAAGTACATCATGTTGCCATGCACATTAATTTCGTAACTAAACTCTTCACCTAACGCAATACCAGCTTCACCAGGAGCTGCTGGGTTTTCCCAGGTATTACCCCAAATTGGGTAAGCAATATCAGTACGATCTTTATTTTTCTTTTCTAAATTTCTTTCGTAATTCCAAAAAACAGACCCTTTATCGTGATTTGGCCATTTTTTGTAATAAATTTTAATTGGTTCGTTACCGTAACCAAAACCTTTGCCTTCAGCAATAATTTGCTTATCTTTAGTTGCATGAATTTGGCCAACAACTACAGAATAAGCTGGACGTTTATCAGGGTAGCCCGCTCGTAAAGCAACATGATTTACTTTAACAGTCGCATTAAGTTTGCCGCCAATAATTTCAGCTTTAGAGTTTGCAGCAATACCGAAGTTATTTTGTGGAGAGTTAGTTTTAAATTTTGTGTTTGAACCACGAGACATTTGACGAAGTTCACTACGGGTATTCGATGAATTAGCTGTTGTAATAGCTTTATTAGGTACAGTAAAGACCATTTCTTCTTCAGCATTTAATGCGAAGAAATATGGATGAGCAAATTTTTGTATCTTTTTAACAGTAACTTTATCAATTTTACCATCTTTGTTTAAATCTGTAGGTAACGTGATATTCCAATAACTTAAATCAAACTTATCAGAAGGGAAAACAATTTTAGCAGCTTCAGGAGTTTTTGTTGTTGAACTACAGCTTGCTAAAGCAATAGTACTAACTGCCATTAAAACTGTTTTTGAAAATACATGCATATTTGAACCTTTTTTTGAAAAAATGTAGTCGACAACTAATAGAATTAATAAACAAATATTAAGTGCGACTAGCTAAAACAGGCAATAGAATACATAAACTTCAGACTAAAATCTCATTTTATGACTAATAATTTTAGTTATGACATATGAAAAATTCATTTATAGTTTTTATATTACTACGTTGTAAATTAATCGTTAAAAATGTAATTTACTTGAAATTAAAATAGTCATTCCATGGTCTGCACTGTTAACAAACCGTAATATTGACTTTGAGTAAAATTATAAATAATTAATGTTTTATTTAGGATTAAGGAAATTAAATTGAATTATATAAAAAAAATAAGTTGTATAGTGCCTTTAGTGTTATTGCTTGGCGCATGTGGCGGCGGTGGCGGTTCAGATAGCTCTTCAAACGACGACGCAAACATTGAAACAACTCCTCCAGCAGAGACAGTTACTCCAGCAGAGACAGTTACTCCAACAGAAATAGATACTTCAACAGAAACAAACACTCCAACAGAAACAGATACCTCAACAGATACCTCAACAGATACCGTTCCACCAGCGACGACTGAAGTATGTGTTGATACATCAGCATTAACAATTACAGCATCAGATAGTGGTAACTCAGATACATTTACTGATAGCAATGGTAATCGTACTACACTAGTTCCAGCTTTAGCTATTGATGGTTTAATTACCGAGGAATCACGCTGGTCTGACAGTTCAGCGAGAACTTTAATGTTAAATTATGGAGAATCAGTCACTCTTAACAATTTAGCAATTTTATGGCATGAACCTAACACTGCGTCTTACAATTTTGATATTGAGACATCAAACGATCAAGTAAACTGGGTGAATGTTTTATCATCACAAGATTCAAGTACAAACCTAACAACGTTTGAAATGTATGACCTCACACCAAGTACGGCTCAATATTTAAGAGTTATTGTGAACGATGGTGCCACTAGTATCACTGAAATAGTAACAAATCATTGTGGCGATTTAACTGACATCCCTGGTGATATTCCAATTCATGCTAGACCAGAAACAACATCAAATGCTGTTGCACATGATATCGAACTTATTGATTGGTATATTAATACACCTGAACACGACAGATTTGATGATGGTGTTTCAATTGCTGTAAGAATCGATGAACAAGATTTAGAAGACGGTTTTGAAGATGACGATTACTTATATCCATCTAATGATGGTGGTTTAGTTTTCGTAGCACCTTTAGAGGGCGCTAGAACATCTTCAGGAACTAAGTTCACCCGAACTGAACTTAGAGAAATGCTACGTAGAGGTGATAATGACATCAGTACTCAAGGTATTAATAAAAATAACTGGGTATTTTCTAACGCAACCAATGCTCAACAACAGAATGCAGCGGGCGTAGGTGGAACTTTATCTGCTGAACTTTCGGTTAATTATGTATCAATTAGTGGAACTCGTGCACAAGTAGGACGTGTGATCATTGGTCAAATACATGCAAATGATGATGAACCTATTCGCCTTTATTACCGCTTATTACCAGGTAACAAAAAAGGTGCAATATACTTCGCGCATGAACCACAAGGCGAAGATGATGAGTACGTAGAAATGCTTGGTACTCGTTCAAGAAGTCTTACAGATGCCGATAACCCAGATGGCATAGAACTTAATGAAAAGTTCAGTTATGTTATTGATGTAACTGGTACAGATTTAAAAGTTACCATTAAAAGAGATGGTAAAGATGACGTTATTGGTGAATACGACATGTCTGGCAGTGGCTACTACCCTACAAGAGATGACGAAGAACAATATATGTATTTTAAAGCTGGCGTATATAATCAAAATGATACAGGTTTTGGTAATGATTATGGTCAAGCAACATTTTATGAAATAACTAATACTCATTCTAGCAACTAAAAGTAACATCCAACTTGATAAGCTTAAATTATTAAGCTTATCAAGTTTTTACTTCCTCCTTGAATCAACTCTTTTATATACAACCATTCTTTATTAATCACCCAATTTAAATTTTCACAAGACACCACACTGCACCTGAGTTAAAATGCGCTTCAATTAATTTTGCTATATTGTGTGACAACCAACATGACTGATAACCGCGATAACATTTTTGCAGCACCACTTGACAAATTAGGTGATTTTCAATTTGACCAACAGGTCGCGCAAGTGTTTCCAGACATGATAAAACGCTCAGTCCCCGGCTATAGCAATATTATCACCGCTATTGGCATGTTAGCTAAACGCTTTGCACAACCAAATTCTAATTTATATGATTTAGGCTGCAGTCTTGGCGCTGCAACTATTGAAATGCGACGCAATGTCACTACGCCTAATTGCCAAATTATTGCTGTTGATAATTCACAAGCTATGATTGAACGCTGTCTATTGCAAGTGAACGCTTTCAAAAGCGACACCAAAGTAAATGTCATTTGCAGTGATTTACAAAATATCGATGTTAGTAATGCAAGCGTCGTCATCTTAAATTTCACCTTGCAATTCATTAAGCCAGAAGAACGCCAATCTATTATTTCAAAAATTTATGCTGGATTACGTGATGGTGGCATTTTAGTCGTGTCAGAAAAACTACGCTTTGAA
>CALJMY010000203.1 GCA_937981905.1 uncultured Enterobacterales bacterium | reverse complement strand
GTAATGGTTGGCGTAACAGGCAATTCAAATGCTTTTTCTAATCATGGTTTATATACTGAGTTTGACTCTTCAGTTCGCGCGGTTACGGCGCAATCAGCACCTATAGGTGATTTTACTCTTCCAAAGTATGCTGAGCGACCTACAGTAAAGCGCTTATTATCCATAAATTATACTGATTTAAAAACGACGTTAACGGCAATGTCACCCGTTAGTTATCTCGATGCAAAAGATCCACCTTTTTTCTTATCACATGGCGATGAAGATCCAATAGTTCCTGTTGATATGAGCCGTGAATTTGTGACTGAATTAAAAAAAATTGATCATTTATTTGAATACTACGAAGTAAAAGGAGGAACGCATAGTTTTGGCCGTTCTGCCCCTAAACAATCAAAAGAAGTATTTAGGGCTTATTTAAAATTTTTAAAAAAATGGGCAAGATGAACGATACTATTACATGTAAACCAAAAATAAAAACAGATAGAACTATTCGTTCATTTCAAGAAATTCTGCCAATTTCATAATCTAACTAGATCATAGGAATATACCTTCATTTACTCGAATATAAAGTCAATCTTAAAGCACTAAGTAAATATGTTGGTTTGGGCACATTTTTTTACATCAAAAACAATTAAAGTCATGGCAATATTTACACGACCTTAGAAATCAAAAAAGTGTTGTTGTATTTTTAGTTCGAAATCTAATGTTGATTATGTAGGTATTATCGAAATGATTTATACATTATTTTTATAGTGTGTGGCTAAAAATAAGTAATCTTTTGGAATAAGAACTTAATGACTCCGTTTGAATATATCAACCTTAATTTAGGAAAGATCAATGAACCTATTTTCTAGAAAACTTAATCTGCTTAATTTGGCATTATCTAGCTTTGTATTAATTAGCAGTGTAACCATAAGCTCTGCTCATGCACAATTAGCGCCTTATCAAACTAAGCTTCCGCAATTAACGGCAACAGAGTTTGCACCGGGCATAGTTTCAACAGAAAGTTTTGAAATTAATACAGTGCTTAATGAAGCTGGCAATGAAGTAATTTTTTCTCGTTGCAGCGACGACTTTAGTCTTTGTACTTTAATGTCATCTAAATTTGAATCTGGCCATTGGCAATCTCCAACAATATTACCATTTTCTGGTGATTTTTCTGACGCAGACCCTTTTTATAATAACGATTATTCAATATTGTATTACATCTCAAAAAGACCGGTAAACAAGCAATCAAAAAAATCTGAATCGTATAACCTTTGGCGCGTTGCTAAACAAGGTAATAAATGGAGTGAACCTGAGTACTTACCATTACTTAGCTCTGAAAAACATGATCTTTACCCATCAATAACAAGTGATGACACGCTGTATTTCACATCACTTCGTAACAATCTACAACAGCTCTATTTTGTAAAATCAACAGCGGGTAAGTTTGGTACTATACAAGCGATGCCTGCTCACATTTATGGGAAAGATGGCAACGTTGGTGACTCTGCAGTGACCAGCGATGGTAAAACAATATTCTTTAGTATTAGTGGTCGTGATGATAGTAAAGGGCGTGGTGATTTATATATCTCCCAAAAAGTGGATGGGAAATGGACTGTCGCGGTATCTTTAGGAGAAAAAGTTAATACGGCAGATCATGAATTTACTCCAATATTAAGTCCAGACAATAAAAAATTATATTTCACTCGCATTGAAAACGGTAAAGGGAATCTTTACGGTATCGATGTGAGTGCATTAAAAAGTGCCTTGAAAATTTCATTATAAATAGATGAAATTAGTTAGTTTGATTACTTTCCACTAACACTAAACGCTATTAAACACTGCGTAATGCTCATGAAGAGCTGAAATTAAAAGAGCCAGAGTTAAACTAATTCTGGCTCTTTTAGTTTGAATTAATAACACTTCTATTATGATTATCTCTTTGCTCACATCAGTTAAATTCGTCGGTATATTTGATACTTAAGATTTCTTGATCCATACATTAAAAATTAACGTATCAATCTTCATTAACATAGCTACTTATTGAGTATTAAATGAAGTTCTCTGAAGAAAGTGAATCAAGAATTATTGAAATGGCATGGGAAGATAGAACCCCATTTGAAGCAATAGAATTACAATTTGGCTTAGATGAATCTAAAGTTATTAAATTTATGCGGAGTCGTTTAAAAGTAGGAAGTTTTAAACTGTGGCGTTCACGTGTTAGCGGGCGTTCAACGAAACATTTAAAATTACGTAGTTCTGATGTCACACGCGGTTATTGTTCTACGCAATATAAGCACCGCTAATATCGGATAATCACTAATCCTATTCAACATTTATATAAATATTAATTTTATAAAATGATGTAATCCTAAGAACAGAATTTAGAATAAAGTTTAAGGCAGAACTTCCATTAATTCTGCTCTTGGCTATTTTTATATGACTTTAATATTATTTAAACAAAGCTTTCAATAATTCACAATTGTAAAGATTACTATCAAGCCTGATTAAATAATCAATCATCGGTGACCAATGTCTCTATTTCAATCGCTATTTGATTAGCAACGTCTTCTGAATCAACAATAATCTCTAATCTTGAGTCGTAGGCTTCATCATATTCTTGAACGCTAATTGACTCATCTTCCCCTTCCCCATTAAAAGAAAAAATCCCCTTGTTTGTAATTAATAAAGCTTTAAGTCTAATTATTTCGAATGATTTTATAAGATTAACAACCGCGCTATAGTCAAAAATATGATTTGATGGCCAGATCCAACCTCGAGAATAAAATCCATCTTGAGCATTTTGTTTTCTTATTATGCTATCGATATTTTCATTTTCTGGTGCTAATGGTGATATTTCTTGTTGCGGCTGCTTATTTGTTGGTTGTATTAGTTTTTGAGGCGTAATAGGTTTGATTGATACCTTGCTCGCGTTTTGTAATATCGACAGATCAATATTATCTTCTAATATTTCTTTAACAGGTGTTTCATCACAACCGATTTCCGTTAAGTAGTTTTCTAAATCAGTGACACTTTGCTCGGTATACAATGCTGATTTGGTCATGATAATCGCGTCAGCAACTTCAAATTGCTCTTTAAACGTTGGATGTTGACACCAGCGAGTGTTGCTAGTTTTTCTAGCATCAACTAAACATAACGTTGATTGCAGTTTTATCACATGTTGGTAATGCTCGCTCAATAACGTTTCAATGACTTCTTTAGGATGTCCAAGCCCAGTTGGTTCAATGAATAATCGATGAGGTTTAGCTCTCATTAAAAGTTGATTTAATGCGATATTCATTGGCAAGCCAGATGTACAGCACATGCAACCTCCGGGGACTTCACGGATGAAGATATCTTGAGGTTTATCATCATTTTTTGCGGCGTTCTGCATCATTGCGCCATCAATACCTATTTCACCAAATTCATTCACTAAAACAGCCCAGCGCTCATTACTTGGTTTTGAAGCTAAAAGTTGTTTAATAAGCGTTGTTTTTCCAGCGCCTAAAGCGCCTGTAATTATATTAGTTGGAATGGCTTTTATGATGTTCATGTAAATTTCACTTATAAATATCTTGAACTTTATTTGTTATGATATAACATAACATGAATAAGTTAATTAAAAAAGATTACATAAGGTTAAGCGATTTATGAGTGAGTGTACAAAAATATGAGCAAAGTTCTTAATGTGACAGATAAAACGGCCATCGTTTTATCGTTTGTCTGTGTTTTACATTGTTTAGCATTACCAGTGCTATTAATCGCGCTGCCGTCGATATCAACCTTAGTTGATTTTGAGAATGAAATATTTCACATGGGATTAATTCTAGCGGTCGTTCCTATTAGTTTGTTCGCTATTATTTCTGGATATTTACATCATCGACATATTAGTGTGTTTTTTATTAGCACCGTTGGTATTGCAATGCTTGTTATTGCTGTGGTTTACGGTCACTCTGTTTTAGGTGATTCAGGGGAAATATTATTAACAATTGTAGGTTCGGCATTAATTACCTTTGGCCATTTTCGTAATTTTACTCTGCGCCGTGTTTACCACTGCGATAAAGCTATTAATGCTTCTTGTTGAAAATTTGCAACAAAAATTAAATATAAGTACAAAAAAGGCTTCATAAATATGAAGCCTTTTTAATTTCTATACGTCAACGACCGTTCGTTACTACTTAAATAAGTATTAACGACGGTTGTTACGTGCAGTAACTGTTGCAAGAAACTCAACTAGTGCTTCATCAGCCCATGCTTTAGCTTCTTTTTCGCTTGCGAAACCAGTTTCACTTTTTGAAACGATAGTTTCTCTTGCTGTTTTACGACGTGTAATTTGCGCCGTCCACGTTGACCCTTCTTCAAGTAAACGTATATCGAATTTTTTACTGTTGCTCATGTTCTTTCCTAACTTTAATCAAAAATTTGCTACCAAATAGCAATTGTGGCTAGTTTACAGGCTTATTCATTTTATTGCTCAAATATTTATTATTTGTATTAATTAAAGCCAATCACGCAACTAAGTAATTAACCAAATTCAAGTGAGCGCGTACATACATCATTATTGAGATGAATATTTTTATCATCAGGGTTGGTTCTGCGAGAAAGAAAAATAGCTGATTGGTG
>CALJMY010000202.1 GCA_937981905.1 uncultured Enterobacterales bacterium | reverse complement strand
TATATATCCGCATCTAACAAACCAACTTTAGCGCCGCCATGAGACAATGCTAGCGCTAAATTAGCAGACGTTGTTGATTTACCAACGCCCCCTTTCCCAGATGCGACTAAAATAATTTGTTTAATATTAGGGATTTTATCGCTGGTATTAATGGTTTTAACATTAAGAGACAATGTCAGTTTAATGTCAGTAAAAGTAGCGGCATCTGAAAATAAAGTATTAAAAAATTCAGCCAACATATCTTGTTGATGCAAACAAGGTATTTGCACTTCAATATCTATTTTTAAAGTACTTTTTTTTACAATGGCTTTGTTAAGACTCATTAAGGACAATAATGGAAATTGAGTATTAGGAAACATAGATTTCCTCATGACACTTTGTAACGTTTGTAGTAACGCTTTATCGTTATTAGAAAACAAGCCCATTGTATTTTTACCCATATCTTAAATTAACCGTTATTGTACCTATAAATCATTGAATTTTCGATAACAAAACCGACTAATTTATTGGTGAATTTAGCCCATAATTAGGGTATTATTGGCGCAATTTCGCGTCTAGCTATTCGTTTGTATAAAGAATAATCGATAGAGTCATATATTCTTCTATGATTATTGTGTAATAGTGCAGCAATATTAGGCGTTACCAGTTTAAAAAGTATTTGAAAAGGCGATTTATACGTGACGGCAACCTCATCAGCAAAACGACAAATATTAGTGACCAGTGCACTACCTTATGCCAATGGACCAATTCATTTAGGCCATATGCTTGAATATATCCAAACAGACATTTGGGTTCGTTTTCAAAAATTACGTGGCCATGAATGTCATTACGTTTGTGCTGACGATGCGCACGGCACGCCAATCATGCTTAAAGCACAGCAATTGGGTATTACACCTGAAGAAATGATTGCGCAGGTTAATATTGACCATCAAAGTGATTTTAAAGACTTTGGTGTAAAGTTTGATAACTTTCATTCAACACACAGTGATGAAAATCGTGAACTGTCTGAAATGATTTATAACCGTCTAAATGACAAAGGTTATATTTCTACAAAAACGATTGAACAGTTATTTGATCCTGAAAAAGAAATGTTCTTACCAGATCGCTTCGTAACGGGTGATTGCCCAACATGTAAAAGTCCAGATCAAAACGGTGATAACTGTGACAATTGCGGTGCAACTTACAGCCCTGTTGATTTAATCAATCCACGTTCTGTAGTTTCTGGTGCCACACCTGTTTTAAAAGAAAGTGAACATTACTTTTTTGAATTACCAAAATTTGAAGCCATGTTAAAAGAATGGACTCGCAGTGGTTCACTTCAAGAAGAAATGGCGAACAAATTAGCGGAATGGTTTGAAGACGGTTTAAGAAACTGGGACATCAGCCGTGATGCACCTTACTTTGGTTTTAATATTCCGGGCACAACGGATAAATTTTTCTATGTATGGTTAGACGCGCCTATCGGTTACATCGGTAGTTTCAAAAACCTATGTGATAAAAATCCTGAGATTGATTTTGACACTTTTTGGAAAAAAGACTCTACCGCTGAGCTTTATCACTTCATTGGAAAAGACATCATTTATTTCCACAGTCTTTTCTGGCCTGCAATGCTTGAAGGTGCAGATTTAAGAAAACCAACATCAGTTTACGCACATGGTTTTGTGACAGTAAACGGCGCGAAAATGTCTAAGTCAAAAGGGACTTTCATTAAAGCCCGTACTTACTTAGAGCATTTGAACCCTGAATATTTACGTTATTACTACGGCGCTAAACTAACGAGCCGTATTGACGATTTAGATTTAAACCTTGAAGATTTCGCACAACGCGTAAATTCAGACATGGTTGGTAAAGTAATCAACATCGCAAGTCGTTGTGCTGGTTTCATTACTAAGAAGTTTGACGGTAAATTAGCTCCAACGATTTCTGAGCAAGCATTAATGGATGAATTCATTAGCGTGCAGGATGAAATAGCTGACTGTTATGAAAAACGTGAATTCTCAAAAGCTGTTCGTCAAATCATGGCATTGGCAGATAAAGCCAATCAATATATTGCTGACAAAGAACCGTGGCAATTAGTGAAAGACGAAAGCAAATTAGATGAAGTTCAAAACGTTTGTAGTGTAGGTATTAACTTATTTAAAGTATTAATCACTTACTTAAAGCCTATTGTGCCAAGTCTTGCAGAGCAAGTAGAAGCATTTTTGAATATTGAATTAACATGGGATAGCGTTAATCACCCACTAACTGATCATTCAATCAATAAATTTAAAGCAATGATGCAGCGAGTTGACATGAAACAAGTTGAAGCAATGATTGAAGATTCTAAAGACAATCTACAACCAGCTGCTGCGGCACCTGTGCTTGACCCTAATTCACCACTGGCTAAAGATCCAATTTCACCAGAAATAAGTTTTGAAGATTTTGCTAAAATTGATTTACGTGTTGCTCGTATTGCAAAAGCAGATCACGTGAAAGGTGCTAACAAGTTACTACGTTTAGAGCTTGATCTTGGCGGCCAAAATTTCCAAGTGTTCGCAGGCATAAAATCAGCATATCAACCAGAAGATATCGAAGGTAAGCTAACAGTAATGGTTGCTAACTTAGCGCCAAGAAAAATGCGCTTTGGTATGTCAGAAGGTATGGTATTAGCCGCAGGTCCTGGCGGCGAAGAGTTATGGATATTGAATCCAGATGATGGCGCACAGCCGGGAATGAGAATTAAGTAACCGATATATCGATTATTCTTCGTTCATAAAAAATGCCGCTTTAAGCGGCATTTTTATTGAGTTTTTTTCAGTACCCTATATTTATTATTAAGCATCATCTTAAGATAAATATAGCCTAGCTTTTTTTAACCGTCATCAACCACTTTGAAAAGTCTTGATCCATACTACGTCCCCATGAACGCACCATTTTTTGATATGATTTGTATTCACCTGCACGCAATAAGTTTAATACTCGATCAATTCTACTCTTATGATGCTCTAACATATAACGTACCGCTAAATAGCTATATTGATAAGTTCGTTCATCGCCACTATTACGGTTATAACTAGTATTAAAAATATCACTCAATTGATAAGTTTTTTCATGAGCTATTGCAAGTGCATCAATGTAATTATTACCAAATGAAATATATTGCCCTAACCCTTCACTCCACCAAACAAGGTGAGGATAGATAGGCGTGTCATTTTCACAAAAATTAGGGGCACTGTGATCGTCATGCAAACTCTCACAATAATTACCTGCAAGATTAAAACGACCATCTAAATAACGTGTAAATTCATGAACAACATTATTTATCTTATTAGTGTCGTTATAGGTGACAAATTTAACAACATTACCTGATTGCGACGGTTTACCTTCAATGAATACACCGGCATTGCCTGTCGGAATACTAAAATGCTCATTAGCCAATGCTACATAATGACGTTGAGAACCATAGACAACAACTTGCATCGTTATTGATTGATCCCCCTGCACTGGATAATTCTGTGTATTGAATAATTGATGAAATTTTGTTTGAGCATTTAATAATGCATCACAGGTATTTTTAACGGTATTAGTATGTAAGTTGTTATGTTTTAGGCTAATTGTTTTACTGCAATTTTCGACATGAGGTAATGCGCCCTCGACTGTATGAGGATCTAGCACAACCGAAGACTTTTGCGTCGATGAACAGCTCATGGCCATAATAGTAAATGAAATTATTGGTATTTTTTTTATTATTCTTTTAATTACTGTTTTCATTACTTAATTTCTTATTATTTGTTAATTATGTTGATTAACACAATACACAGGTATGTCCTTCTACCCAATATTGATGAGTAAAAGTATCATCAACTTTTTGAGATTGCCCACTTAACGCACCTTCAATCATTGCGATAACAGGCCCATCATTTTGCGCCAGTTGATTTGATATAAATTTCGCAGTAGCACCTTTTAATTTAACGTTAGTATGAATGGTTTTGTCATCATTACCTGACACATCTAATTCTAAATTAAGTAAATCGACACCATTAATTGTTTGTACTAATGAACTATGACTAACAACGGTGCCAACTAAATGAGCTTGATTCCAATTGATTGATGTTGATTTTGGAAGTAGTTTCACTTGGTCTGCTTGTAATGTGTCTTTGCTAGTTGCCGCTTGGTGCTGTAGTTGACGAATATGAGCACGTACGTAAATACCTTGACCAGCTTGTGCATGTAATGAAGCATTTTCTGCATTAACGCCCAGTAACGTCACACTGAAATAATTACTACTCTCTTGCCAAGTCCCCTGAGCATCTCGCCACTTACGTTTTGTTATCACTTCAAGTGGTAACATCGCGGTACCATCTGCAAAGTATTTAATTTGATTATGTTTACTTACAATGTTGCCTAATAACACTACATGATTATCGTGTTGATTCATCGATAGCTCCCATTTTTCATATAAAACGTTAATTAACTTTAAAGGATTATAATATAAAAATCATATTGTTATAAATTTAAATTGTCAATTTATTAAAAAACGCCTATTCTTACATCGATTTTTATAAAATAAACAGGATTTTACATGACTAAAAATGGAATTATTGGCTTATCAGTGGGCACTGTAGCCCTTTTAAGTGGTCTAACTTTTTATACACACAGTACTTTTTCAGAGCACATCAAACAAGTAATTGCTTCTGAGCAATCAAATGATGCACAAATAACGCTTGAATCACAAACACAAGGCTTACTAAGTAGTGATTCTCAATATAAAATCACAATTTCTGCAGAGAAACTGCAAGAGCTTAGTCAATCAGCTAACATTAATGATGCGTTAGAGTTATTCGTAAATCATAAATACAGTAGTTACCCATTATTTGTTGCTAGTGAGATCACTTTAGATTTAACAAAAGGTTCTGTTAGCGAATTTTCAACACTATTTCCAGAACAAACTATTGAACATTTACTCTCTATCAATACTAATTTATTAACGCAATCGCATGCTAGTGAGTTTGTAATCAAGCCAACGACATTAGTAAATGATCTAGGTACTATCACGCTTGGAAAAATTTCAACAACGGCCAATACAGATTTAAGTTTTTCTGCTGGTGATTTAGCATTAGATGTTTCAACGTTTAATCTTTCTATGGGTACTGCTGGCGTTTTTAAAATATCAGATTTAACATCTACAGCGACTATCGCTGATATGGATGGAATGGTGTTTGCTTCAAAATCAACAGTGGCATTATCAGATTTAAGTTTTGTTAGCGATGTAAAGCAGACAAACTTTTCAATGAAGAAGTTAGCGATAGTTTCTGACTCAAGTAATCTAAAAACAGATGTTATCAGTGGGCAAAGTGTACTATCGATAGACTCAATTAATGTTGACGCTCCTTTGGGAACATATAGCGTTCTGGATACGACAATAGATCTCACTGTAGAAAATCTTGATAAAGCTGGATTTATCGCTCTCGATAAAGCCTCTAAATCAGGCAAAGACGCTAGTGAATTAATGGATGCTGCACAGCTTATCTTTAATAGAGGTTTTAATGGCACTATTAGTAAATTTAATACTACAGTTAATGAGTTAGCTTTAAAGTCTAATGGTGATTTTTCATTACCTTCTTATGTTGGTAACAATCTTGAACAAGAGTTATTACCACATTTAATGACTAAATTTGGTATCAATTATTCAATTACTCTTGGTAATAATTATGCTGATGTTTTCCCTCAATTTTCACCAATGTTAGATGGTATGGCTGATCAAGGCTTTATCACTAAAGATGCACAAGGTAATTTAACGACAAGTATTAAAATGGAGAAAGGCGCTATTACAGCCAATGATAAACGTATTCGTTAATCTATAATTATTTGTTTACTAAATCAAAAAAGGACGCAAAAGCGTCCTTTTTTATTGCAACTGACTAAAATTAACAAACAGTCCAGTCAATTGTTTCAGTAGCTTTTAATGGCACAACAACATCATCACCTAAACCAAGTGTTTCAGGAACAGTCCAAGGTTTCTTCTCTAATGTAATGGTGTCTGTGTTACGCGGTAAACCATAAAAGTCAGGTCCGTGATTAGACGCAAAGCCTTCTAATTTATCTAGTGCATTCTCTTTATCAAATACTTCAGCATATAATTCAATAGCAGCGAAAGACGTATAAGCTCCCGCACAACCACAAGCCGCTTCTTTTTTATCTTTAGCGTGTGGCGCAGAATCTGTTCCTAAGAAAAACTTCGCATTGCCACTCGTTGCTGCTTCAACTAATGCTTGTTGATGCGTATTACGCTTAAGAATTGGTAAGCAATAAAAATGAGGTTTAATACCACCAACAAGCATATGGTTTCTGTTATACAACAAATGATGTGCTGTAATTGTTGCAGCTACATTTTTGGGTGCTTGCTTAACAAAATCTACTGCTTGTTTTGTTGTGATGTGTTCCATAACAATTTTTAAATTAGGGAAATCAGCAACAACTTGTTTTAAGATTTTTTCGATGAACACAGCTTCACGATCAAAAATATCGATATCATCTGTTGTGACTTCACCATGAACTAATAACGGCATGCCGATTTCACTCATTGTTTCTAACACAGGGTAAACATTTTTAACGTCAGTTACGCCAGAAGCAGAGTTTGTTGTTGCACCAGCGGGGTATAATTTAGCCGCGTAAACCTGACCACTTCTATAAGCTTTAACTAATTCATCTTTATCAGTTTCATTAGTTAAATAAATAGCCATTAATGGTGAGAAGTTACTACCTGTTGGTACATTATCTAAAATTCGTTGTTGATAAGCTAATGCTTGTTCTGTTGTTATTACTGGCGGGACCAGATTAGGCATAATAATGGCACGACCCATATATTTTGCACTGTCAGGGACTGTCGTTTGTAATGCTTGTCCATCTCTTAAATGAAGGTGCCAGTCATCTGGTCTTGTGATAGTTATACGGGTCATCAAGCGGCTCACTTATGTTATTTTATGCTTATGTTTATATTTCGACAGTCATTTATATGTCGTCTTTTTTATTGCCTCGTAGTTTAGTGATTCGCCGTGTTCAAGTAAAGCAACACAAGCGATTGCACTAAAATTTGTCATTAAATAGTCAAGTAGTGATTCTTAATTAACTTTAAGCGGCATTAACATAAATTATGGTTTATCATAACGCTATAAAGTTAGTCGTTTGTGGCTAATTACTAGAACTAAGGTTTATTTATGGCTAAGACTCAAAAGATTGATAGTGATTTACTAATTGGTTTTGCACTCGATTTATTTGAAGAGCAAGCAGCAACCCATTTAGACGAACCAGATCTTAACTATTATATCGAGCAATGTGATACACAAGCCGCTGTAGAATTAGTAAGTGCATTTAATGATTGGCAAGAAATTGCAGATTTAACGCAAGACGATCTTGATAATAAATACATTGAAGTACGTATTGGTTTAATTGAAGATGATGAATTTGATTTAGTGTATGCACGCGTTTTATTATTAGCGACTCAAACAGACATTAATGAATTTAGTATGATCAAGTGGAAGCGATAATCATCACTTAATAAATATTAAGTCCTTATTTAATAAAACAGTCTAATAAAAAAGCCGTTCTAATTAATATTAGAACGGCTTTTTTGATATTTATTTTTAACGACTCTGGTAACTAGTCAGGAAGGACAGCATTATGATAAACAGACTGAACATCATCACAATCATCTAGCATTGCCTGGAATTTTTCAAAGTGAGCTAAATCATCAGGACCAATTTCAGATTCTGTTTGAGCAACAAATGTAATCTCTTCAACTTCAAATTCTAACGTGCTATCCATTTCTAGCAGCGCTGTTTTTACTTTAAAGAATTCTGTTGGCGGAGCAAACACAGTAATTTTACCATCTTCGTTCTCAATATCTGTTACATCAACGTCAGCCTCTAATAATGCTTCATAAGCTGCATCTTCGTCAGTGCCATCGTAACGGAAAATAGCTAAGTGATCGAACATGTGAGCAACAGTACCTGTGCTACCAATTTTCGCATAAGACTTGATAAAACAATTACGAACTTCAGTATAAGTACGTTTGTTATTGTCTGTTAGACAATCAACAATAACCATACAACCGCCGGGTCCAAAACCTTCATAACGGGCGTGTTCATAGTTTTCGCCACCAGCACCCGATGCTTTTTCAATAGCACGGTCGATAACATGGGTAGGAACTTGATCTTTTTTAGCTTTCTCAATTAATCGTTTTAGAGAAATATTAGTGTCTGGATCAGCGCCACCATTTTTTGCGCTAACGTAAATCTCTTTACCATAACGAGAATAAACACGAACCTTTGCACCTTGGGTTTTAGCCATTGATGCTTTTCTGTTTTCAAAACTACGACCCATTTCTCTATCTCTTTAATTGTGTACAAAAATATATGTATCGATTCTAACAGATATTATTCGTTTCATGCCAGTGATGATCTGCTACTCGTTGTTTATATAGACG
>CALJMY010000201.1 GCA_937981905.1 uncultured Enterobacterales bacterium | reverse complement strand
AGGAATAACATCAGAAGTAACTGCTGTTGGAGTAATATTTGTTATATCGTCAACTATTGTAGTTTGTGTCGATTCAACTTTAATCTCATTAATTTCAGAAGGATTTACAGGAGCTAAAGGAGTAATAAAATTAGGAACTTCAGTGCTATCAATAATAGATTCTGACTTTTCACTTGAAATAGATCCGACAATAGCAACGCTAATAAGCAACAAGACAATAAGGCTGATACCTAAAAGTATTTTTTTCTTATAACTATTAGCTAATGGCAATTGAGCATAAATCAACTGTTTTGGTGTTAAGTATTCAGGCGCTACTTTATTAATAAATTGTTGTATTTTTAAGTCAGACCAATCGGCATGAACATTCATCATAAAGTCTATAGCTTGTTGTTTAGTTAATGCTGTTAGTGAATACTCTGCAACTAAGCTATCTGTTTTATTCTTTAAACCACTATAGACAGGAAATGCCCAACGACTAGCGCCAATGAGTAATACATTAAATGTAAAATGAGTTTGGTTCATCCTAGTCAATTCATGAATTGATTGCCATAAGGCATTAAGAGCTTGTTGTGGGATAAGCTCAGCGTTATCAATAATCAATAATGTAGAGATATTTTTATGACGAATACTATTATGAACAGCAGTAGAAATAGACTGGTTTAAATCAGATAATTCATCGGTCGCTAATTCACAAATTATTTGTTGCTTGAGCTGTTCTGGCTCTATAGCATTTTTTAATTGTAATTTAACTGTATGGACGTTTAGTAAATTTTGTTGCAGTAAATTAGCAACATGACTTTTCCCGACACCGATTTCACCGTGAAGAAAAGAAAGCTTGTTGCTATTTTTAGTGGCTAAGCCAATACGTGAAACAAGTTGAGCTTGAGACTCAAGTATCACATCCATACTTGAGTGACGATTAACAGTCGAATCAACCACTAAACTTTCACTCCAGTATTAATGATTTTCAATAGCATGCTTAAGCATGTTATTTTCAATACCTGTTATTACTTGGGCATGTCCAATACCTATTGGTAAAATGAAACGTAATTTACCAGCAAGTACTTTTTTATCTACAGCCATGTGCTCTATAAATGCTTCAAACGGCATAGAGTCTGGTTTGCTAATTGGTAAATCAAAAAGTCTAAATATTGATTTAATATCATCAAACTCGTCATCATTAATATGACCAAGTAATTGTGCTGTTTTAGCAGCAATCACAGTACCAGCAGCAACAGCTTCACCGTGCAACCAAACACCATAACCCTGTTCTGATTCAATTGCATGGCCAAAGGTATGACCGAGATTAAGCAATGCTCTTACGCCATGTTCTTTTTCATCTTGTGAAACAACATCAGCCTTAACAGCACAACATGTTTCGATCATAGAAATCAATGTTGCAGGATCAAGAGTTTTAATCAATGATTGGTTTACCTTTAACCATTCATAAAATTCTTTATCCCAAATAATGCCGTATTTAATAACTTCAGCCATTCCTGCAGCAAATTCTTTAGCAGGTAAAGTATTCAAACAATTAATATCAATGTACACCGCATTAGGTTGATAGAAGGCACCTATCATATTTTTTCCTAAAGGATGATTAACTGCGGTTTTACCACCCACACTAGAATCTACTTGAGATAATAAGGTAGTTGGTATTTGAATAAATTCAACACCACGTTGATAACAAGACGCAGCAAAGCCAGCCATATCGCCTATAACACCGCCGCCAAGTGCTACAATTGAAGTATCTCGACCGTGTTTATTAGCCAATAATTCATCAAAAATAAGATTTAGCGTCGTTAGGTTTTTATGAACTTCACCATCAGGTAAAATAGTTGTATCAACTGTCTTTCCACCTGAAGAAAGTGTTGCAATCACTTTATCTAGATAAAGAGGTGATACGACATCATTAGATATCAGCATCACTTTATTACCAGTTATGTGCTTGCACATTAACTCAGAATCATTAAGTAAGTCTTGTCCAATATAAATTGGATAACTACGTTCAGCTAATTTAACATTGAGCAGCTTCATTTATTAGAAACCTAATTTATCAATAATTTCTTTAGCAACAAGCTTTGCACTTTGATCATCTGTATGAACAGTTAAATCTGCAATTTCTTCGTATAAAGGATTACGATCTTTTGCTAAGTCTTCAAGTACTTGACGTGGATTATCAGAACGTAATAACGGACGTCTTTTATCACGTTGAGTTCTAGCTACTTGCTTATCAATTGCTGTTTCTAAATAAACGACAAAACCACGTGCAGAAAGTTTATTACGTACTTCTTTAGATATTATTGAACCACCACCAGTGGCTAACACAATACCTTGTTGTTCAGTTAAATCTCCGATAACTTCAGCTTCACGCTTTCTGAATCCATCTTCACCTTCAACATCGAATACCCAAGCAATTTCAGCGCCTGTGCGACGCTCAATTTCAGCATCAGAATCTACAAATTCTAAATGTAATTGCTGTGCAATTTGTCTTCCAATCGTGCTTTTTCCAGCACCCATTGGGCCTACAATATATATATTTCGTTTTTCAGCCATTATCACTACATTCAATTAAATCAAGCTTAAGCAGGTCGATAGCCTACCACTCATACCTAGACTAGTAACTTATACTAGTAGTAACACTGTGTACTCACTATTAACTAGAATAGGTCGTATCAACTATTAAATTCAAGGTAAATTTAGCCAAGCATTATCTCAATAAGTAAGAGTGAAAGGCAATAGGCTGGAGAGAAGTTTTGACGAAATGTTATAGGTTAATAACACTCTTTAGCTAAAAAGACAGCGTTAATAGGTTGTAGTGTGATTATTTATAAATTAATGCCTATTTAAATTATTTTAAATAGGCATTACGGCTTTAGCGTTTTTGGCTCTCAGTTACAATTCGAGGTGTAACAAATATTAGTAATTCACGTCGTTCAGTAAAATTGGAGCTTGTTCTGAATAACCAACCTAATAGTGGTATATCGCCTAAAACAGGTACTTTAGTAACACCATGAATTAATTGTTGCTGATAAATACCACCTAAAACAATAGTCTCACCATTATTGACTAATACTTGCGTGCCAATACGTTGAGTGTTGATGGCTACAGCATCGCCTGTAGATGTTGAAACGGTTTCACCTTGAGTATCCTGTGTAATTTCTAAATCTAGAATCACACGATCATCTGGTGTTATTTGAGGTGTTACTCTTAATGACAATTCTGCAGGTTTAAATTCTACAGTAGTAGCGCCACTAGAAGCAGCCGATACAAATGGTATTTCAGTACCTTGTGAAATATAGGCTGCTTTTTGATTAGCCGTTGTAATACTCGGACGAGCAATTACTTCACCTTTATTCTCACGCTCTAAAGCTGATAGTTCTAGGTCTAAAATAGTGCCGTCAGCAAGTTTAGATACTTGAAAGGCAATTGTGCCCGCAGCGTCGGCCAGTGGTAAATTAACATTTAATCTATCATCTAAATTAGGAACAATACCGCCTGACGCTGAATTAGCACCATCTAAAGAGCCTGAACTAGCGCCATCGCTTAATGTGTCAGTCACGCCCCATCTAATGCCAAAGTCTTCACTAACATTGTCTGTAACCGTTACTATTCTAGCTTCAATGACCACTTGTTTAACCGCAATATCTAATATTTCAATCAAACGTCTTACATCATCTAATTTCTTAGCTGTATCTTGAATCAATAACGTATTTGTTCTCAAATCAACAGAAACACTACCACGCTCTGATAATATTTTAGACTTACCACCATCTAACAATAATGCAATTTCGTCAGCTTTTGCATAATTTATCTGTAAAAATTCAGTATACAAAGGAACGAGCTTTTCAACTTCTTGATTAGATTTTAATTCACTAGCTTCGCGCCTTGCAAGTTCTTCAGCAGGAGCTACCAATAAGATATTGCCTTCAATACGTTTACCTAAACCTTTAAATTTAAGAATCATATCTAATGCTTGATCCCATGGCACATCTTCTAATCTCAAAGTAATATCACCAGTAACACTATCACCAGTAACTAGATTGAAATTATTAAAGTCGGCAATAATTTGAAGTGCTGTGCGAACTGCTACTTTTTGGAAGTTTAATGAAAATTTCTTACCTGTATAAATTGCCTTGTTAGCTTCTTGATCTCTAGTAGATTCTTTTTCAACATTTGAAACGGTTAAAATGAATTCATCACCAATTTGAGTATGTTCAAATTGAAATTCTTTCATCGTACTCACGACAACTAAAACACCATCATCTTCACGAAAGGTTTCAAAACTTCTAACTGGGGTAGCGAAGTCCATGACATCCATAGTATATAAATTATCTTCTGAAATAGTTGCACCTTGAAGTTTAATTTCAAGACGACTACCATTTTCTGTCACTAAAGAAGAAACAGACTCATTAGCCATTTTAATAATCAATTGCCCACGTTGAGCTTGATCTAACTTAAAATCTAATGAATCAATTATATTTCTTGTCGAGTTTCGTTTTTCTGAAACAATTGGAGCAACTGACGTAGAATGATTAATCATTGAAGTTTCAGTAGCAACATTATTACTTATTATTTTCTTTTTATTAAAAGTTAATGAATAACGTTTATTATCAGCAATTAAATTATGTTCAACATCTTCAGATAATGTAATCAACACTTGTAATCTACTATCAATAAATTGAGTCTTTAATGAAGAAATCCCCATAGTATTCTCAGGAACTAGATTTAAGATTTGTTCATTATCAACAATGCCTAAATCAATTAATAATTGATTCTCTTCGGCGATTATGTGCGTTCCTTGAAGGAAAACAATGTCATCAAAAATAAAGTCTATTTTTACTTGAGTATTAGGTACTTCACTGAACTGCACATCTAACAATCCTTTAGCTTGCACTAAACCTGGAAGACATATTATTAAAAATAAACTGCGTTTTAGCATTTTGTTAATGGACACCGTTACTCTCCTTGGCGAATCCGATAAAAAATCATACAAATACATATTATGCATCACTATTTAATGATAGAGAGTTTTGGCGCTCTACCCAACACCCAGAGCCATCTGGTACAATTTCTACTAGCTCAACTTGTTGTTCACTTACCTGAGTTATTTTCCCATGAAAGAGGCCAATATAATTACCCTTCTTCACTTTATATACATCACCAGTATTTGTTTGGATTAATGCCCACAGTTCATCAGGAGTACCCAGCGTTCCACGCATAATTAAATTATCTAATCCATTAGCTTCCAGTAAAGATTTACGACGATTAATATCTGGCTGTAAACAATCACGTGCTTTACTAATAACATCAATCGTCAATTCTTGTTGTGGTGCATCAAACGGGCTACGAGCAAAACCAGCACTATAAGCAAAATGATTATATTCTGCAGGCTTGGGTAATGGCTCTATCGCAATTCCTTTGGTCTTATTAACTGAAGCTACAAAGTTTTTTGCATCTTGCATTGGTGCTTCACAACCTTGTAATAACACTATCGAAACTACTAAATAAATTAACCGGTACATTACTTACCCTTATATCGATAGGTTTTTGCGACTATATGAAATACTAGTTCAGCATTTGGATCTTTCTCTATGACAAATTCATGTAGACTAACTATACGAGGTAACTTTGCTACCTCACTCACAAATTGTCCTAATTGATGATAACTACCAGTAACATCTATATATAAAGGTAATTCAGTATAAAATTCTTTTTCTACTTCATTACCCCATTTAATCGTTGAAATACGCAAGCCTGCTGATGTTGCAATAAAAGTCACATCATCGAGCATTCCAGGTGTTTCATGAGTAGCAGGTAATTTTTTAAGCATTTTAGCTAATTGAACTTCAAGTTCAATCATCTGTTGCTCATACGCTTCCAAGTTATAGGCTAATCTATATTTAGATTCATAATCATATCTTAATTTTTCATGCAGTGTAGAACCATCGTCTAGGTCTGACATCTGAGAACTAAGTACTAGAAAATATCCGAAGAATAATGTAATTAAAAATACTAAAGTAAGTACAATAGCTTTAACTAGCGGAGGCCAAGAACCTGAATATTCTAAATCTAAATCTACAGATTTTAATTCATCTAAATCAAACTTCATTATTTTTGCCTTTGTTCAATAGTAGAGTTTATATCAACTCGTAAAGAAAACTTGTTGAGTTGTCTTGAGCTACCTTGTTGAAGATCAATCTGTTTCACCAGTGGATCTTTAAACCATTGAGAATTTTCAAAATTTCGTAACATATTTGCTAAATGGTTATTAGATTCAGTTAAGCCATCAATCCATAATGTGTTTTCACGTCGCTCTACTTTTTCTAAATACACACCGGGAGATATTAATTTAGCAAGAGAATCGAGTAAGTGAGTTGATAGACTTCTCGCATTTTGTAATCGTTCGATGAGATCCATTCGTTTTTTCAAATCAATTTTAGATTTTCTAAGTTTTCTAATTTCAACAATTTTACTATCTAAAAGTACTGTTTCAGCTTTAAGATATGCATTCTTTTTAGCTTGTAATTCTAACTCACCATCCAATAAAATTGAAAAAATGATAGCGCATAAAATGCCAAATACTAAAGCAAATCCTGCAAACATATTAAATTCATTTTGACGGCGTAATTTTTCTTCTTCACGCCAAGGAAGTAGATTGATATTAGCCATTATGAAAAATTCCTTAAAGCTAAGCCACATGCCATCATATAATTCGTACCTGTCTTATTTAATAGGTCAAAATCTATTGATTTTTCTACTTCACAGTGTGTAAATGGCTTAGATAGTTCACACGGAATTTTCAACTCTTCCTGTATGGCTGAATCTAATCCATCGATCTTTGCACACCCACCAGACAGTAAAATTTTAACGACACTATTATCATTCTTACCACTGCTGAACATTTGCAGCATACGTTTGAGTTGTTGAGTTAGTGCGATTTGAAAAGGAGATAATACTTCGAAGATATAATTACGTGGTAACTCATTATTCACTTTAGCTTGTTCAGCTTCCATCATAGACATACCATAATATGACACAATTGATTGCGTATATTGGTCACCACCAAATGCCTGCTCTTTAACAAACACGGTTTGCCCTTCAACAACAATTGCTACGGTTAGCATTGATGCACCAACATCAACTAAAGCAATCGGCTGCTGATATTCTTTTTCAGATAACTGATGCTTAACTAATTCAATCGTTCGACCTAAGACATAACCTTCTACGTCAATAACTTTTGCTTTGAAACGACCAAATTCCAGCGCCTGTACTCTAGCTTGAACAAGCTCAGTTCGTGAAGCGACTAATAATACATCGATTTTTTCTTTATCAACTTCATTTTTTCTAATAACTTCAAAATCAAGACTAACTTCATCAAGTGGATAAGGTATTAAATTTTCGGCTTCAATTTCAATCTGAGACTCTAACTCTTCATCATTCTTAACAGCATTCATATAAATAGTTTTCATGATAACGCCAGAACCAGATACAGCAGCAGCTGCATGATCAGCACCTGATTTTGAAAACTGCTTTTTTACTTTTTTAATCAAGTCACCAACAACTTGTAAGTCTGTTATTGCATTATCGACAACTACACCTTTCGGTATAGCAAGTGTTGTAATATTTTCAACTTTATAACCATTACTAGATTTACTTAACAATAAAGCCTTAATCGAATTAGAGCCAATATCTACGCCAATAATTTTCGTAGCTTTAGATTTGAGAAATGTTGACAGCATAAATTAATCATCACATAAAATTATTTGTTAATTAATTAAGAGTTATAACAATAATTTTACAAAAAATATAGCCTTTGGTTAATTCATTGTTCATTTAACAGGAGTATTGTACAGAGTATTTCATTACTGATGATTCATTTTGCTAACTATTAGCAAAATTTATCTTTATAATAATGCATAAATAATATTCATTATTTATCATGAATTGGGGAAGTATTGTTGAAAGTTTTAAAGTGGATTTTAAAAGTAGGACTAATTAGTACAATTTTAGGTGTTATTTCATTAATAGCGCTCTATTTATATTTATCTCCTAGTTTGCCAGATGCTTCAAAGCTTAAAGTATTTCAACTTCAAACCCCCTTAAAAGTATATTCTCAAGATGGCAAATTAATTTCTCAATACGGCGAAAAGAAACGTATTCCTTTGGCTTTTGATGAAATACCTATTCATATGCGTCAAGCTTTCTTAGCTATAGAAGATTCGAGATTTTACGTTCATCCAGGGATTGATCCTATTGGCATCGGTCGTGCTGTCATTAATTTAATTGTTACAGGAAAGAAAGGACAAGGCGCAAGTACAATTACTCAGCAAGTTGCTAGAAATTACTTTCTAACCCGTGAAAAAACATACATTCGTAAGATTCGTGAAGTATTTCTCGCATTAAATATAGAACAAGCATTAACAAAAGATGAAATCTTATTGGCTTATCTCAACAAAATACCATTAGGACATAGATCTTTTGGAGTTGGGGCCGCTGCACAAGTTTATTACGGTAAAAAAGTTAACGAATTAACTTTAGCCCAAATAGCTGTTATCGCTGGCCTTCCAAAAGCCCCCTCATCATTAAATCCTATTCGCTCACCATCAAGAGCAAAAGCGCGTCGAAACCTAGTACTTGGACGTATGCTCGATTTGCAGTTTATAAATCAAGAGCAATATCAAGAAGCGGTTAACGCACCGATCACCGCAAAACGACACGGTGCAAAAATTGAATTATATGCCCCATACCTTGGTGAAATGGTACGAGCTCATATGGTTAATACCTATGGTAGAGAAGCAGCTTATTCAACAGGTTTCAATGTATACACAACTGTTAATTCTCGTATTCAAACGGCTGCTCAAGCAGCTGTTGCAACTAATATTATTAACTACGATCAACGTCATGGATATCGTGGCCCCGAACGACAAATAG
>CALJMY010000200.1 GCA_937981905.1 uncultured Enterobacterales bacterium | reverse complement strand
TTAAGCACTTGGGTTAATTGCACGACTAAATCTTGCCATTCGCGCACGCGGTTGTAATTTAAAAACTCATCACGACACAATTTTCTAAACCGTGAATTAGACAAACTCTCTTGTTGTTCTTGCAGGTGATTATATAAATTTAAAAAGCCAATAAAGTCAGATGTTTTATCAAGGTGTTTTTGATGGCATAAATCGGACTTTTGTTGATGCTCGATTGGTCGCTCGCGAGGATCTTGAATACTCAAGCCAGCGGTTATGATGAGTAATTGCTGCAATGCGCCGTTTTTATGTGCTTCAATCACCATGCGCGCAAGGCGCGGATCGATAGGCAGTTTACTAATCTGTAAACCAATTTTAGAGAGTGTTAGCTGCGTTGAGTCATGTTTTCGTTTGGCATTATCGTTGTTAGTACTAAGTGCGCCAATTTCTTCTAATAAACGAACACCATCGTTGATGTTTCGGCTGTCAGGCGCTTGTAAAAACGGAAATGCTTCAATATGCCCCAAACCAAGCGAGACCATTTGTAAAATAACGGAAGCTAAATTCGTGCGCAAAATTTCAGGATCGGTAAACGGTGAACGGACATCGAAATCTTGTTCACTATATAAACGAATACAAATACCATCGGCGACACGGCCACAACGCCCTTTTCGCTGATTAGCACTGGCTTGTGATACTTTCTCAATCGGTAAACGCTGTACTTTTGTACGATAACTATAGCGACTAATACGGGCTGTGCCGGGGTCAATCACATAACGAATACCGGGTACGGTAAGTGATGTTTCAGCAACATTAGTCGCCAGAACAATTTTACGCTGCGGGCTACTTTTAAATATTTTAGCTTGTTCGCTATAACCTAACCTTGCATAAAGCGGCAAGATAACCGTGTTATAGAGTTTGCGTTTAGAGAGCGCGTCACTGGTGTCACGAATTTCACGTTCACCATTCATAAAGATAAGAATATCGCCGTCACCTTCAAGCATGAGCTCGTCGACAGCATCAAAAATAGATTGTAGCTGATCAAAATGTTCAGACTCATCTTCAACCTGATAACGCACTTCTACCGGATAGGTTCGACCGCTCACTTCAATCACAGGTGCTTCGTTAAAATGTTTTGAAAAACGTTCGGTATCAATGGTTGCCGAAGTGATAATCACTTTAAGATCGGGACGTTTCGGCAAAATACGTTTTAGGTAACCAAACAAGAAATCAATGTTTAAGCTACGCTCGTGTGCTTCATCAATAATGATAGTGTCATAACGGTTTAAATAAGGATCGTTAACGATTTCAGCCAGCAAAATACCGTCTGTCATTAATTTGATGTAACTGCTGTCACTTAACTTGTCTGAGAAGCGAACGCGATAACCGACAGCGTCACCCAGCTCAGTGTTCATTTCATCGGCAATACGCTCTGCCACACTTCGCGCCGCAAGTCGCCTTGGCTGTGTGTGCCCTATCATGCCTTTGATTCCACGACCAACCGACAAACAGATTTTCGGTAACTGCGTTGTTTTACCCGATCCTGTTTCACCGGCTAAAATAACTACTTGGTTTTCTTTAATAGCTTTGGCTATTTTCCCTTCCAATTGGCTAACAGGTAATTGCGGTGGATAGCTTACTTTAGGTACATTGCTAACACGTTGTTCATAACGAATTAACGCTTTACTACAATCATTGTTAATTTTTTCTAAGGTACTCGTTAAGCGCGATTCATTTTTTATTTTTCGAAGTGAACGCAAACGCGCACGCAATTTTATACCATCAAGTAACATACAGTGGTGTGATTGCTTTTGGATAATTTTGATTAAATCATCATTAGATAATTCGATTGCGTCTATTGCCGCTGGAGTGTGATCAGACAAGATAAATAATTCATAGAAAAATAAAACTGATTCTATCAAATAGAGACTAGCGCGCAAAGGACTAGTCGATAGTTAATCGCTTAAATCACTACATAATCAATGTCAGAATTTATAGTTTTTGATATCATGTCGCTAATTTATTATTTCGAGAAGAATCAATGTCTCAATTAGAGTTAGTATCAAGCCAAAAATTATTTGATGGTGCGCATAATCAATACCAACATGAATCTGTTGCTAATAATTGCTTAATGACTTTTTCAGTATTTTTACCGCCACAAGCCAATGCAGAAAATAAAGTCCCTGTGCTGTATTTTTTATCAGGCTTAACCTGTACCGATGAAAATTTTGCAGTAAAAGCTGGCGCACAGCAATGGGCAGCTAAACATGGTATTGCGCTTATTATGCCAGACACCAGCCCGCGTGGTGAAGATGTTCCAGATGATTTAGAAGATGATTATGCATTTGGTCAAGGTGCTGGTTTTTATGTTAATGCGACTCAAAAACCGTGGAAAACACACTTTAATATGTATGATTATATAGTGAGTGAATTACCTAAATTGATCGAAGCTAATTTACCTGTTAGTGACAAAAAATCAATATTTGGGCATTCAATGGGCGGGCATGGCGCATTAGTGATTGCACTACGTAACAGCAAGGCTTATCAAAGTGTTTCTGCATTTAGTCCTATTGTTAATCCGGTTGAAACACCTTGGGGGCAAAAAGCATTCTTCAACTATTTAGGTGATCATTTAAACTCATGGCTAGTTTATGACGCTTGTCATTTAATCAAGGAAGGAAATAATCAACTACCAATGTTGATTGACCAAGGCCTTGATGACGATTTCTTAGAAGAAGAGTTATTAACGGATAACTTGATTGAAGCGGCTAAAGAAGCTGGTTATAAAGCGAGTATTAATTATCGTGAAGGTTATAATCACAGCTATTTCTTTATTGCGAGCTTCATTGAGTCTCACATTGACTTTCATGCAAGTCATTTGAAATAAACGTTGCTTTAAGCCGCTATTATTTATCATGATAATCAAAAAAGCACCTTAAGTTAAGGTGCTTTTTTATTATTACAGCAATTAAAATTCTTGTTAATTAAGAACGTAAGCGTCTAGTAAATAAGCCGCCGATTAATACAAGTAAAGATAAAAGTCCAAAACCTGAACCTTGACGTTTAACTTCAAACTCTTCAGAGTCTTCAGTGATAACATCACAAGCTTCAGCATCATCAACTACTGTTAATACAACTGAACGTAAAACCTGTTCAGTAATAGCGTTGCCCTGAGAATCAACATCAAAAACAGGATCACCAGCGGCATCAACGACTATCTCTTCTACTACAGTACCTTCGGTAAGTTGGCCAGCGGTTGTAATAACTATACCTTCCTCATCAACAAACTGAGTTTTTATAACAGGTAAAGTTACTAAAGCTGTAGCAATAATAGTTCCATCATCTGACACTTTATGAGCATTTACAATGGTAATGTCTGCATCGAAACTAACAAGTTCTTCAGCACCACCAACCGTTCTAATTTCAAATTTCTCAAAACGACTGCCTACAGCAACAAACCCTTTTGATTCACAAGTCAGTAAATCATTAATATCTTGAAAGTCTTTACTATCTGCATCGTATAAAAAGGCATGCGTTTGTCTAACTGTATCTTCCGAATCTATTTCTATTGAACCTACAACCATATTATGGTCATTAATATGGTTAGGAACTGAAGCCAAATCGCTTGGTGATGATGTAAAGTCGTTAGGAAAAGTTAAGATTGTTTCTTCTGAGTTAACGTCATAAATAAAGAATTTATCACGTACAACACCATCAATAATCTTTTCCATAAAGCCAACAGCTAAATTGTTGTTATTGATTGAAGTCGCATTTGAATTACGCCATGTTGTTTCAGTGTAATCCATCAAATCAATGACTTGTTCATCTCTATAAATTACAGCAACATTTAAAGCAGCCACATCTGATGCACTTCGCCCTACCGCAATTTCAGCGTCATTAACATCAAATGCAAAGCTATCTCCTGCAGAATTTAGAATACCTAACGATGTCGGATTTCTTAGCTGACCATTACTATATTGCCAGCTAAAAGCTTCTAACTTATAAGTCGCTGCGGTACTTGAACCGCCATCAAAAGAAAAACCTCGAGCACATATTTGTAATGGAACAATAAGCGTATCCACTCCAGCTACTTGATCAGCTTCTCTATGTTCTTCCGTATCAGCATAAGTACTTAAGCAATTAACATTAATATTAGCTTCTGAAGTTTCTTCAAGGCTAGTGCCCGCATAACCAACAACAAAACCACTTCCACTGATAGCTGTTAAACCACTTTGACCACCATATTGAGAAAATTCAGGAATGAATGTTAACACTCGGCCATTATCAATAACCATGGCGCGCTGTTCATAGTCATAAGCATAGAAAGGAAAATCTCTATCGACATTAGTGTCTCGTTGATCAGGATCTGGAAGCTCATAAGCTGCTGAACTCGTTGTACCTACAATGATGTTTTCATTGGATATATCAAATGCAAATGAATTGATTGTCGATACTGAACGAAGATCGTTAGTAATAGTTTCTTCAAACACTGAAATTGCTTGGGGCATGAATTCATCATCAAATTCAAAGATAACATTATTCGCATCAGGAATAGTTTTAACAGCGCGTGTTGGATTTGTACTGCTGTTAGAAGCACTTGCCACAATAGCTGTTATAGCAACATCAACACTATTATTATCAATAATTGCTAAATCATCTTGACTTAATGAAGGTGAATATTTACCTGATGCACCACCAATGAATACATCATTGTCATTTAATGTAACGCCTGAGCCTGAACGATGATTACTTATTGTGCCGTTAACTTTATATAATTCATCAATATTTTCAATTTTATACACCACAGCATTGGCGCCAAAACTTGCAGCTAATGCGAGAGCTAGTAATGTTGGTTGTAACTTCTTATTCATTATTATTCCTGTTACCTGCAAAACGTCTAACAATATATATTGTTAGACGTATTCGCGCTTTATATGTATTAATGCGAGGCATTATTGATAAGGATAATGCCTTGATGTAATGAATCTTGCAATTTTAAAATGAATTAATCAATACTATTAAATTAAATTTTCTAATATTATCAATCAAATAATATATCTTCTAATAAAGACTATTTCTAATTCAAAAGGTTCACTAAGCTATGCAAAATTAGTTATTCAAAACTCGCTAAATATTCCCAACGTTCCATCGTTTGTTCTAACTCTTGATTTAAAGCCGCTAGTTTATCGATAACAGGTTGTGTTTCAGAGGTTGGTTTTGTAAAGAAGTCAGGATCTGCCATCGTCTCTTCAATAGCTGCAATATCTGATTCTTGCTTTTCCATTTTCTCAGGTATTGAATCAAGTTCGCGCTGATCTTTATAACTTAATTTAGGAGCCGCTTTAGTAACTGGAGCAGCAACAACAGGAGCCGCTGATTCTGCTTTTTGCTGTGCAGCAATTTCCGCTTCGTGCTCTTCTGGGTTAAACAGCTTAGCGCCTTGATGAACAGAATCTTCAAAGCCACCCACATACTCACTAATGTGACCATTAGCGCCAAACCACCAGCTAGACGTTACTGTGTTATCAATAAATTCACGATCATGACTTACTAATAATAATGTTCCATCATATTGATGAACTAATGATTCAAGTAGCTCAAGCGTTTCGATATCCAAATCATTGGTTGGCTCATCGAGGATTAATAAGTTGTTTGGCTTTAAGAATAATTTAGCTAATAAAAGACGATTTTTCTCACCACCTGATAATGCACGAACAGGCGTTCTTGCACGCTCTGGTGCAAATAAGAAATCTTGTAAATAACCTAATACATGACGTGTACGGCCGTTATGTTCAACGTCATCTTTACCATCACCAACATTTTCTTGGACTGTTTTATCTAAGTCTAATGCGGCGCGATGTTGATCGAAATAAGCAACGTCAAGCATGGTACCCGTTTTGATTTCACCGTCTTGAGCAGTTAATTGACCTAGCATCATTTTTAATAAGGTTGATTTACCACAACCATTAGGCCCAATAAGCGCTATGCGATCACCACGAATGATTTGAGTTGTGAAATTTTTAACAATTTGTTTTGCTTCAAATGCATAACTAATATCATCAATTTCAAAGACTAATTTTCCTGATTTTGACGTACTCGCTAATGACATTCTAGCTTTACCAACAACTTCAGTACGAGCTTTACGTTCACTTCTTAATTGCTCAAGTGCACGAACACGGCCTTCGTTACGGGTACGTCTTGCTTTAACGCCTTGTCTTACCCACGTTTCTTCTTGGGCTAAACGTTTGTCAAATAATGCATTTTGTTCTTGTTCAACACGTAGCGCTTCTTCTTTAGCCACTAGGTATTCTTCGTAACCACCAGGCCAAGAGCTTAATTTTCCGCGATCTAAATCAATAATACGTGTCGCCATGCTGCGAATAAATGCTCTATCATGACTGATAAATACGATAGCGCCTCGGAAATCTAATAAGACTTTCTCAAGCCACGCAATAGCGTTTAAATCAAGGTGATTGGTTGGCTCATCCAGTAATAAAACATCTGGTTGTTGCACAAGTGCTTTTGCTAGCGCTGCTTTACGTAACCAACCGCCTGATAACTCACTAAGCTGTTTGTCAGCAGGTAATGCTAATTGCTCAAGTACCGTAGTAATACGTGACTCAAATGTCCATGCATCATTATCATCCATTTGCGATTGCAATGAAGACAATTTATCCATTAACTCATCAGTGTAATTAGTTTCCATTTCATGTAACACATGATGGTATTTACCAATTAATTCACCAACGTGAGCTAGACCAGATGAAACAAACTCAAAAACACTCATTTGTGCTTTTTCTGGTGGATCTTGCTCTAAACGTGCGACAACAATTTCGTTGTTATACAGTAATTCACCGCCATCTAAATCCATTTGTTTTGCAACAATTTTCATTAGAGTTGATTTACCCATGCCGTTTTTACCAACCAAACAGACACGCTCATTAGCATTTACTTGAAAATCTAAACCGTCAAGAATGACGTGAGTACCAAACGCTAATTGCGCGTTATTTAATCTAATTAACATGTTTTATTAACCTAAAAATTGTTGAAGCTCGTTTAGCTCAAATGGCCAACCAAGTTCTTTGTTGTCTTTATTTAATACAACCGGAATACGAGTACCGTAGCGATTGACCAAGTCGACATCATCAATAATATCGACTATTTTATAATGTGTGTTATTACTGTCTAATTGCGCTTGAGCAAGTTCACACAGATGGCATCCATCTGTTGAATACAGTATCACTTGACTCATTTACGGCTGATTTCCCAACAGTTATGAATCTTAGGATTACCTTTAAAGTCGCGCGGTATTGTATGCTCTGTTACTTCTTGAACATTGAAACCTAAACGTTCCATGTCACGATGATTCATTTTAAAACCACGTGAATTATTAGAGAAAATAATTAATCCGTCTGGACGTAAGATACGCATCAGGCTTTTTAATAATTCAACATGGTCGCGATTAATATCAAACGATTGATCCATACGTTTGGAATTAGAGAACGTTGGTGGATCAATAAATATTAAATCAAAATCTTTATGACAATGTTTTAACCACGTTAAACAGTCCATCTGAATAAATTCATATTCGCTACCATGAAGGCTATTTATTTTAAAATTTTCTTTTGCCCAATCAAGGTATGTACGAGACATATCAACACTAGTCGTTGATTTAGCACCGCCTAATGCTGCATGTACAGATGCACTACCCGTGTAACAAAATAGATTTAAGAAATCCATCCCGTTAGCTAGTTCACCTAATTTACGACGCGTTAAACGATGATCTAAGAACAAACCGTTATCTAAATAATCAGACGTATTGATTAAGAATTTTGCGTTATATTCTTGAACAACAAATTTACCTTTGTTCTCGTTTAATCGTTCGTACTGGCTTTCGCCCTTTTGCACTTCGCGTACTTTGTAAATTAAGTCATCGCTGTGAATATCAAATATATGATCAAGCACTATAAATGCTTCAATTAAACGACGCAGCGTTTTGCTCGGGTCCATGTATTTAGGCGCTTTGTACTCTTGCACAATCCACTGTTTACCGTAGCGGTCAATCGCTAAATTGTAATCAGGTAAATCGGCATCATAAATACGGTAAGCTTCAATGTTTTCACTCTTAGCCCATTTACTTAACGCTTTTTCATTCTTTTTCAAACGATTGGCAAAAGGTTCAACTGATTTAGAAATCGACTTTAAAACACCTTCACCAATTGAATAGTTAGCTAAAATAGCTTCAAGCTGACCATTATATAATTTGTATTTATGATCTGGTGCAAGCCGAATAGCAGTTAAGAGTTCAACGGACGAACTAAATACGCTTAGTTCCCAACCCGTGAATTTTGCTTTAACCGCTTTAGCAAAACCATGATAAATGAAGATAAGCGGTAATAATTCACCTAAACGCTCACCGTAAGGTGGATTAGTGACAATATGACCTTTTTGATTACCAAAAGGTTGTTTAATATTTAATGCATCACCCACTTCAAAGCTAACCAGATGTTCAACACCAGCACGACGAGCATTATCACGTGCAATATTAAGTACGCTCGAATCCATATCGCTACCGCGAATACATAGCTGCTTACGATCTCGACTTTCATCAGCAAGCGCCTGAGCTTTATCTAAAATTTCTAGCCAAACGTCTTCTTTAAAGGCTTTAAGCGCTTCAAAAGCAAAGAAGTTACGTGTTAATGATGGCGCAATATTGGCTGCCATTAATGCCGCTTCAATCACTAATGTTCCACTACCACAAAATGGGTCAAATAATGGTTTGTCGGTTTCCCAACCACTTCGTAATAATAACGCAGCTGCTAAGTTTTCACGCAATGGCGCTTCACCGGCGTTACTACGGTAACCACGTTGTTGTAATGAACGACCAGAGAAGTTAATTGCTAAGGTAAGTTTGTTGTTTACCATACGACATTCAATACGAATGCCTGCGCCTTTTTTATCGACATTAGGACGGTCAAAGCCACTATCTCTGAACTTATCAACAATGGCATCTTTGGCTTTTAGCGCACCAAATTGCGTGTTATTAATAAAATTATTAGTCCCCGAGAATTCAACAGCAATCGTTTCTGTGCTGTCAAAATAAGAATGCCAATTTACACGATAAACTACGTCATAAATATCTTGAGTGTTATGTACTTCATCACTATGAATTGATAATAAGATACGACTAGCTAAGCGTGACCATAAACAAATTGTGTATGCCTCGGCTAAATTAGCTTTAAACCTAACCCCTGCAAGTGACTCTCGAACTTCAACCCCGCCTAAGTCTTCAATCTCTTTAACTAGTAGGTATTCAAGCCCTTTGGGACAAGCAGCGAAATATGGCAGCATAATTATTTTCTCGGTGTTCTATAAAGCGCGCAATTATACGTGGTTTCATTGACTAATACATTAATTGCATAAAATAACTTTGTGAAGCTCACATTTATTATGGTTCACAGCTAAGTATTCAATTTACTTTATGAATTAAGGATTAGATCTAATCAATAATATTACGTTTAAATATCGGAATTTTATTTAGTAATAAGACTTTATGAACAAACAAAAAAGTAAGTATTGATATTTTAGGTGTTAAGTTAATAACGAAAAGAATTTAAAATTAGAAAAAATTAAGCGGCATTCACACATTGGCTAGATTGCAATTTAACGGGGATTAATCTGTCATTCATCACTTTAATTAAATCAAATTGATTAAGCGTTTTTACATCATTTAAGCCATGAGACTTTTCAATCAACATCAATGTTGATGCATTAGCATTACTTTCAACAACAACATAATGACGTTCTTCGGTAGCACTTTCTAATTTAACAACTTTAGCCAATAAAGCACTAGATAACGTAGGCGCAGTATTAAAAAACCAACTTTTAGGCATTAATGGTTTGTAGAAACATTTAGCCACTAAACAATTAAGTGCTATTTGATAGATAAAATCGGAAGGTACAGGTAACTGTTGATCTAACTTTTCATAGAATAATGTAAAATCTTCAGTTTGCTCTACAGAAATAGACTCACTAACAAACGCGTCACTAACAAGATGACGTTTTTCAAAAGCAGAAACAAAAACCATATCCTCACCCATTTCAAGGGTTAAACGATTTTGTCTTTGACAGAAATTCCATTTCCAGTCTTTATTCGGTTTGATGAGCACGTTGTTACCTATTTGTTACTACATTGGATAAATTTACATCATAGGTACAGTAGACTTTTTTATCAAAAAAATCAAATGCTATGTTCCAATATTCTAACTTAATAACAAAAACTTAACTTAAAATAGATGGATCTTTAATAGGATCACGAAAACATTAAAGATCCAAATAGATTGATCGTTTTATCGAGCGTTAACCAAGTCTTTGATTAATTGAGGGCCTTGATAAATAAATCCACTATAAACTTGGATCAATGAAGCCCCAGCATTGAATTTATCTTCAGCTGTTTTAGCTGAATCAATTCCGCCGACACCAATAATTGGTAATTGACCATTTAGCTCTTGCCCTAAGATTTTAACAACTTCAGTCGACTTTTGTGCAACAGGACGACCGCTTAATCCGCCCATTTCGTTGCCATAGGTAGAATTTTCAACACCTTCACGTGATAACGTAGTGTTGGTTGAAATAACACCATCTATTTTATGTCGTACTAAACTATCAGCAATTTGAACAATTTCTTCATGACTTAAATCAGGGGCTATTTTTAATAATAACGGTACTGTTTTATTGTGAAGGCTTGCTAATTGAGCTTGTTTTTCTTTTAACGATTTTAATAAATCATCTAGTGCATCGCCATACTGCAAGCTTCTTAAGCCTGGCGTATTTGGCGATGAAATATTTACAGTAATATAAGTTGCATGTTCATAAACTTTATCCATACACAACAAGTAATCATCTTTACCTTGTTCTACTGGTGTATCGAAATTTTTACCAATATTAATGCCTAAGACACCATTTGATTGACGATTGGTCACATTATTAATTAGATTATCAACACCGTGATTATTAAACCCCATACGATTGATAATCGCTTGTTGTTCTTTTAATCTAAAAATTCTTGGCTTGTCATTACCACCCTGAGCACGTGGTGTAACAGTTCCAACCTCAACAAAACCAAAGCCCATTTTTTCAAAAGCATCAACACATTCACCGTTTTTATCTAACCCGGCGGCAAGACCAACAGGATTTTTAAAATCAATACCCATTACATTTACTGGTTTATCTCTCAAGCTTTGCGCATAAGCACAAGCTAATGGCGTATTAGCCGATCTTTTAAAGAAAGAAATAGCCATTTCATGAGCACGTTCAGGGTCAAGTTGGAACATTAGCTTTTGGGATAATGAAAAAAACATAGGGTCTCCGGTGTGTAAACAATTAGTCAGTTGTCTAAAATATTATATGACTAACAGTCATTACAAAAAATTGTTATAAAAAAACCCGGTTAAAACCGGGTTCTTGATTTATTGAATCTATTATAACGCTAAAGTAGCATTATGACTCAATAAATTTAACTCACGTAGTGCAACTGAGAACTTTGCAAACTCATGGGTTTTACTCGCTTTGAAATCAGCCAATAAATGTACCCAACGATTAAGTAATTTTTCATTATCTTTAATCCATTTGGTTACCGTATCATCACCAACATCTTTTCCGCTCAATCCTTTAAGCACAGTGCCTGTTAACACACGTTGTTGCCAATCTAATTCTTCTCTAAATGAAGCTCGTGCCAATGCCTGCCAATGATTAGATACCGGCTGAGCTGATATCTGATCAAGGAACCAATGCAACTCAACTTCATTACCTAGTTTAAAGTAGATTGAAGCAACTAAGCATAAATCCATATCAACTTCTTGAGCGACTTGTGCAATATCCATTGCTGAGAATAAAGTAGACGCTTTACCAATCGTTTCGCTAATATGTTGAGGCACACCCTTTTCAACTAAATCGTTAATTTCACCTTTAATATCTTTAGTATCACTAGGTGCTAATAAATCAAAAATATTACTATTTAATGTTTCAAATTTAGGCTTATAGAAATTAATAGTATCTTCAATACTCATTGATACATCGCGATTACGTAAGAACCAACGTGTCACACGGCGCATAATACGGCGAGTTTCATATAACATTTCAGTTTGCGTTTGAGCATCTAGAATATTATTAAGTGCATCTAAATCTTCGAAAATCTGACGAAGCCCAAATATTTCACTCGCAATAGTATAACAATGAGCAATTTCATCAACGGTTGATCCTGTTTCATCAGTCATACGATGAACAAAGTTTAAACCCATGTCATCAACTAACTTATTAGCTAGTTGAGTTGCTATAATTTCACGACGTAGTGGATGATTTTCCATATCCTTAGCATAACGTTGTTGTAAAACAACAGGAAAAGCTGCTGATAATAATCGAGAATGGAAACTATTATTGGTAATTTCATCAATAACAAGTTGCTCTTTTAGTACCATTTTTCCGTACGCTAATAGAACCGCTAACTCTGGACGGGTAAAACCTCTACCTACTGACTGACGTTCAGTGAGTTCTTCATCTGTTGGTAAGAACTCTAGGCCACGGTCTAAGCTACCCGCTTTTTCTAAACCATGCATGAAACGAACTTGCTCTTTAAGCATATTAGCACCAGCATGATGACTAATAGATAATGACTGTGTTTGACGATTATGATTATTGATTACAATATCACCAACCTCATCAGTCATTGAATAAAGTAACTCATTACGTTGTTTGACGGTCAAGTCACCACTAGCAACTAAACTGTTAAGTAAAATTTTAATGTTTACTTCGTTATCTGAACAATCAACACCACCAACATTGTCAATAAAATCGGTGTTCATACGACCGCCTGTAGCACAATATTCAATACGGCCTAATTGTGTACACCCTAAATTACCGCCTTCACCAACAATTTTAGCGTTCATTTCACTACCATTAACACGTAGAGAATCATTAGCACGATCGCCAACATCAGCATGACTTTCACTAGAACCTTTAAGATAAGTTCCAATACCGCCATTCCAGAATAAATCCACTTCCATTTTAAGCACACTTTGCATTAACTCGGTGGGAGTCATACTAGATTTTTTACTGCCTAACATTTTCTTAATTTCTGGCGTTAACATTATCGATTTAGCGCTGCGAGAGAAAATACCACCGCCTTTAGAAATAAGCGTGCTGTCATAATCGTCCCATGATGATCTTGGAAGATTAAATAATCTGTCACGCTCTACCCAGCTTTTAGCTGCATCGGGTGTTGGATCAATAAATATGTGCATGTGATTAAATGCAACTTGTAGACACGTATGTTTAGATAACAACATACCATTACCAAATACATCACCAGCCATATCACCAACAGCGATACAGGTGAAATCAGTCGTTTGACAATCGATGCCCATTTCACGGAAATGACGTTTCACAGATTCCCAACCACCACGAGCAGTAATACCCATTTTCTTATGGTCGTAACCAACACTGCCGCCTGAGGCAAAT
Organism: uncultured Enterobacterales bacterium; assembly: GCA_937981905.1. GTDB lineage: Bacteria > Pseudomonadota > Gammaproteobacteria > Enterobacterales > Psychrobiaceae > Psychrobium. Next base: position 22,335 of record CALJMY010000200.1, on the reverse strand, counting down.
GCATCGCCCATCCAAAAGTTATATTCTTCAGAGATTCCATTAGCGATATCAGAGAATGTTGCAGTCCCTTTATCAGCTGCTACTACTAGATAAGGGTCATCATCATCATGTCTAACCACTGATTTAGGAGGCACTAATTCGCCATCAACAATATTGTCTGTGATATCTAGTAATGCTCGAATGAAAATCTTGTAACATTCTTGGCCTTCTGTAAAGAATGCTTCTCGACCACCTGTAGTTGGCATTTGTTTACAAACAAACCCGCCCTTTGCACCAACTGGAACAATAACGGTATTTTTAACTTGTTGTGCTTTCACTAAACCTAATACTTCGGTTCTGAAATCTTCGCGTCGATCAGACCAACGCAATCCACCACGAGCTACTTTACCACCACGTAAATGTACACCTTCAACACGAGGTGAATACACAAACACTTCAAATTTTGGTAATGGTAATGGCACTTCAGGAATCATCTCTGGGCGCACTTTAAAAGACATATAAGATTTATCACTACCGTCTTCATGTGGTTGATAGAAGTTAGTTCGGATAGTAGCCAGCACCATATCTAAATAACGACGAATAATTCGATCATCATCTAAATTTGCTACTTGGTCTAAACGTTCAATAATATCTTTTTGAATAGTATCTAGTTTCTTTTGTGCAAACTTAATAGTTGGGTCAAATTTTTGTGTAAACAAATCAATAATCAAATTAGCGATTTCAGGATAGCGTCCCATCGTTTCTTCGATATAAGTTTGGTTAAACGTACTGCCGATTTGGCGCATATATTTTGCGTAAGCACGTAAAATAGTAATTTTTCGACCGCTTAGATTAGTAGCTAATAATAATTTATTAAAACCATCATCTTCTAATTCATTTCCCCAAACTTGGGCAAATGCATTCTGGAATGTATTTTGTACTTTATTAATATCGAAATCATTATCGCCAGTATGAAGCATTTGGAAATCTAAAACCCACGCAGAGTGACCGCCTTCAAGAATTAACTCATAAGGACGTTCTCCAACAATTCTTAAACCGAAGTTTTCTAGCATCGGTAATACATCAGATAAATGTAATGGCTCATCTAAACTAAATAATTTTAAACGAACTTGTTTACTACCTTTCTTCATTTCTTGTGGACGATAGAAAATCATTCCTAAATGATGGTCATCATTTAGTGTTTCTAATGTCGCAATATCGACTACAGCAATACCCGGTGAAACATCAGTCTTATAGCTTTGACTGAATGCTTTATTATATTTATTACTTAGTGACTTGGCGATCGATTCGCCGTGATGTGCTATTAATGCATTTTCTAGTTTATCTTCCCATGAACGTGCACTTTCAATTAGATCATTTTCAATGGCTTTCACACTAAATTCCGGTTTATGGTTAGGCTTGAGTTGAACAATATAATGCGTACGCGCTAAATTAGACTCTGAGAAGAATGTTGTGAAACTAACTTCCTCTTCTGACTCAAAGTGACGTGCGAGTACTTCTTGGGTTTTTTTACGCAATGCAGTGTTGTAACGCTCTCTGGTAACGTAAACAACACAAGAGAAAAAGCGTCCAAAACTATCTTCACGGACAATTAATTTAACGGCATCACGTTCTTCTAGCTTTAAAATAGAAACACAAGACGCTAATAATTCAGCTTCTGTTGCTTGGATTAACTCATCACGCGGATATGTTTCCAAGAAATGTTGCATCGCCTTATAATCATGACTTCCTTTACTGTAATTAGACGACTCTGTAATACGTCTTAATTTGTCGCCTAAGTAAGGGATTTGAAAAACACTATTGTTATAAATACTTGAGCTAAATAGACCAATAAAGCGATCTTCACCAATTACACGACCTAATTTATCAAAACGTTTTATACCAATATAATCAGTTTTAGTGGGGCGATGAACGCGGCAAACTGTGTTGCTTTTTGTTAAAAGCATTAATTTTTTAGAAGTAGCTTCACGTTGCGCACCAAACGTTAGACTTGATAATAATTTAGGTTTGCTTTCTTGTGAATTAAGCATAGCACCAAGACTTGTACTTGGGTCTGAAACAAGTTCAATATCACCTTCTACGCCATTCAATGAATAAGAACGATAACCTAATAATGTAAAGTTCCCCTCATAAATCCATTGTAAAAAGTTTACCGTTTCAGATAATTCACATTTAGCACCAGGAAAGAGTGCTGTAGGTAAACCATCAATGATTCCTTTAAGTTTTTTACGCATAGGTTTCCAGTCTTGGACTGAAAGACTCACTTCATTTAATACATCTACCAATTCTTGATGAACATGCGCCAATACTTCTTCAGAATCTAAACGGTCTATTTCTAATAAGAAAATAGTTATGTCTTCTGTTTGAGATGTTTTATTTTTAAGACTAGCAACAGAGGTAACATTGCCATCGTTATCTCTAGAAACGCTCAACGGATAATGTAGAGATAAATGACTGTTAATATTGAGACGTTTAAGCGCCATATTAATTGAATCGACAAGAAATGGCATATCAGTCTGAACGATCTCAATAATCGTTTTAGTTGGTTGCCAACCGTGGCGGGATAATATTGGATTATATACCTTAACGATTTGTCCGCCAGGTTCACGTTCATTTAACGATCCCCACAAACTTAATGCTGCGCCGTACAAATCACTATCACTTCTAACAGCAATATCATCTTCAGAAATATCGCCATAAATAATATCAGAAAATGATTTAACCAATGGCGCAATACTTTCACTTACATGATCATTTATCATACGTGCTACATTTTCTAATAGTACAGAAGAATTTGCATCTGTTAATGCCATAATCTCGATTCCTTTTATTAACTGTTAGTATTATTATTTTTGACCTATCTTTAATTTGACTAAGCATCCCGGCATAGCTAAATTTTAATCTTATTAAAACCAGTCTATTATTAAACCTAACATAATTCGAGCGATTTCTTCATAAAAAACAACTTGTAAAACCAGTTAGTTACACGGAATAATTATTCAATCATAAATTGTGAATGTTTATTCAGTCCAAAAAAAAGAGACCTACTAGAGGTCTCTTATAAAAGGATGATAAATACTCTTTAAAACGTTATTTACCTTGCTTAAACCACAATAGATTTGCCAACGCAGGTAATACAATAATAGCGCCCAACATGTTAACTAAAAACATAAAGGTTAATAATATTCCCATATCCATTTGGAATTTAAGGTCAGAAAAGAACCAAGTACTAACACCGATTGCGAGTGTTACACCGGTAAAAATAACAGCAGTACCGCGTTCTCTTAATGCACTCAAATAAGCAGCTTGAACAGTTAACCCTTGTTTAATACCTTGATTCATTGTGGCTAAAATATAAATACCATAATCAACACCAATACCAACACCAAGTGCGATAACTGGTAATGTTGAAACCGTTAGGCCTATATTTAAAAACGTCATTAACGCTTGTGCTAATGTTGATACAACGAATAAAGGAATAACAACTGAAATCGTTGCTCTTATTGAACGAAAACTAATTAGACAAAGCGCAATAACCGCACCATAGACATAAAACATCATAGGTGTTTGCGCACTTTCAACAGCTTCATTTGTAGCAGCCATAACGCCAACAGGACCTGATGCTAAATTGAATGTTACATCGTCGGTATTCAATAAAGAAGATTGGTATTTAACTGCAGAAATAACTCTTTCAATAGTTTCAGCTTTATGATCTTTTAAGAACAAATAAACAGGCATCACATTACAGTGGCTATTCAATAGTCCAGTCGTCGTAGGTACTTGAGAAACAGATTGCACTAATGTTGCTTGTGTTCTCGATAATACACGCCATTTAGGATTACCCTCGTTAAATCCACCGTTAACTTTTTTAACAACACTGGCCAAACTAATCGCAGATTGAACACCGGCAACATTCTCCATGCGCCATTGAAATTTAGCCATCAATTCTAATGTGTCATAGTTAGTACAAGAATCTGAAGGGCCTTCAACAATAACGGACATAACATCGGTAGTTATTGAAAAGCGTTCAGTAATTAATGCCGTATCTTGATTATAACGTGACCACTGGTGAAGCGCTGCAGCCCCAGTATCTAGATCGCCTACTTTAATTTTTTGAGCTTGAAAGTGACCTGCAATGAATAACAAACTCGTTAGAACAACGACAACAATTGCCACTTTACGTGATGCAAATTGAGACAGCATTATCCATATTTTTGAAAGTAGTGCAGTATTTTGGAATGGTTTTTCTTTGATATGAAAAAAAGAAATTAAGACAGGTAATAATAATAAATTCGTTAAAATAATAACAGCAACACCTAAGCTTGCTGAAATAGCCAGTTCTCGAATAATACCAATATCAATCGACAACAATGTAATAAAACCAATAGTGTCTGATAATAGTGCAACCCCACCAGGAAGTAATAATGCACAACATGTTGCTGCCGCTGCTACTTTTGAACTTATTCCTTTTTGCGCTTGCTTATTTATACCATTAACTACTTGTACGCTATGACTAATACCTACCGCAAAAACTAAAAAAGGTACTAAAATTGACATTGGATCGAGCCCAAAGCCTAATAGTGTCAATAATCCCATTTGCCAAACAACAGCAATCAATGAACATAATAATGGAAAAAATGTCAGCATAATTGAACGGGAAAATAGATAAACCATAATAGCAGTAATCGCAATAGCGATAAGGAAGAACTGAACAACTCCTTTGGCACCTTGGGCAATATCACCAGCCATTTTAGAGAAACCGATGATATGAATATCCATTGTTTCATTAACTAATTGGGTACGTAATTCATCTTCTAATTGCGCTGCAATCTTCAACGTATCAAGTTTTTCACCCGTATTAGGATTAAATTCCATTAAACGCGCCGACACCATCGCAGACGAATAATCATTAGCAACTAAACGCCCAACAACCCCTGCCTTTTCAACATTATTTTTGACAATTGTCAATCCAGTGCTGTCTGAAACAAAGTCAGCAGGAATAACGGGACCGCCAGCAAAGCCATCTTCGACTACTTCAGTGAAGCGAGTTGATGGAGAGTAAAGTGATTTAACAGTGGTACGGTCAATACCCGGAATAAAATAAAGTTGATCATGTACTTTTTTAAGACCATCAAAGAATTCAGGGCTAAAAATATCTCCATTCTTAGCTCTAACCGCCACCATAATACTGTTTGCACCACCAAAGTCTTTAGCATGCTTGGTATATGTTTGCATATACTCATGATTTAATGGAATATTTTTAGTAAAAGCAGCATCCATCTTTAATTGAGATGCTTGAAATAATAAAAATAATGTCATTATTGTAAAAAATGCGACGACTGTTTTTCGATAATGAAAAATAAATCGTTCTACGCAATAAATCAGTTTATTCATGAATGCCTACTTATTTACTTTTAAAAGATTGAGACCTTTGCTACCAGCAACCCAAATCTGATTATCTAGTTCTCTAACAGCCATTAAATCTTGTCCTTTTTGCAAACTAACTTGGAAAAAAGACAAACCGTCATCTATCGATTTTAAAATAACACCATTATTTTGCGATAGGTATATATCACCATTTTTCAACTGATAAATATCATTAACGTTATTATTATTACCTAGTTGAATATTCACCCATGTTTTACCATCATCAAGGGATCTAAATACATTACCTCTAAGTCCGCCAACTAAAATAGTTTTTGATTGCATTTGCCTAGCAGTAAAGAATGACCCTTCGTAAATATTATGTTCACGTAACCATGTTTTGCCATTATCGTTAGAAAAAGCAATGAGTCCTAATTCGCCTAAAAGCATTAAACGATTATTTTGTAATTGAATAATTTTATTAAAATGAGGAAGGATTGAAGAAATTTCAAATTGATAATCTTCTTCACTATCACTGCGTACTTCGGCTAAATATTCTATATCCTCTTCTAACAACAAAGTTTCTAAAAACTGCTTGTTCCATGTTTTTCCGCCATCATTAGTATAAAAATACATACCATAAGCGCCAACAGAAAAACCTTGTTGTTCATTTACAAACAAGACATCTAATAAGGGGCGATCTAATCCAGGTAAAAACTGCTGTAATGTCCATGATTCACCACCATCACTGGTATGAATAATTGTTGCATCATGACCGACAGCCCACCCGTCATTCTCACTTGCAAAAGCAACACCTGTTAGCAGTGTTTGAGTTGGTACAATATGTTGTACCCAATTTTTATTATTGTTATTCGTTAATAAATGCCCATGACTACCAACAGCAACAATTCCTTGTTGAGTAGAAGTTAAAGCCATAATAGGTGCTTTATCAACTAATAAAGCTGCTTGAGATTTAACCTGCTGTTTACCTTTATTAACTAAAATATTGGCATGAGCAAGTAAAGGCAAGCAGATAAGGGACGTAAGAAGTACGTTAAGTAATAAAGTTTTTGTTTTAAACAACTTTGAGTTCCTCAATAAAAATTAAAGCCGGCTTAGAGCCGGCTTAATGTTTTTTAACAACGTAGAATTAACTATCTACCAGCACGACGTAATGCTGAAGAAGTATATTTTTTATCTGATAATTTAGCATCAAATTTATACATACTGCTATTGTTGTCTAGACCTTGTGCTAGATAGCGACGTGCTTGTAAATCATAATAAACATCTAACGTTGACCATGAAGCTGGTAACTCATAATAGTTTAACTCATGAGCCATAGCTACTCGATATAATTCATCACGGTTATCATAAATATCCGCTATAGATACTTGCCAATTATCTTCATCAATGAAAAATACACGTTTTTTATAAGTGTGACGCATCCCTTCTTTTAATGTCGCTTCAACTTGCCATACACGATGCTTTTCATAACGAACATAATCTTGATTGATGTGACCAGGTTGGATCAAATCATCGTAAGAAACACCTTTGGCATGAAGCTTATAAGAATTATACGGAATATAAATCTCTTTTTTACCAACTAGTTTCCAGTCATAACGAGACGGAGAACCATTGTACATATCAAAATCATCTGTAGTACGTAAACCATCTGTTGCTGTACCCGGTGTATCAAATGCTACATTAGGTGCACGGCGAACACGACGTTGTCCGGTGTTATAAGTCCATGCTTTACGTGGTTCATTGTCTTGATTTAATGTTTCATGAACCAATAATGCTGTACCCGCTAATCTTGCAGGTTGCGATGTCACTTGCTTAAACTTAAATATCACATTTTCTTTGTTTAATTCTTCTGCCGTCATTCCCGGTTCAGTATATTTAAACTTGATATTAGTTTTAGTCTCTAGCAACGTAAAATCACCACTTTTCGTAGGTGCAGCTTGAGATGCTTTAAGTTGTACATCGACACCACGGTAACGTGTAATGTGATTCCAAATAACTTCTAAGCCAGTTGTAGGAATTGGAAATGGAATACCTAACACTGCATTACTAATGCCGTTACCACCTAAAATCAATTCTGCTTTAGTTGCATTGTTTGCAATTGCATCATAAACAGGTTGTGGCATAGAAGCACTACGACGTGTAGGGTAAACATTCATTTTAAAAGTATCAGGATATGTTTCAAATAATTTTACCTGACCATCAGTTAAATGCGCTTTATATTGATCGAGGTTTTTAGCCGTGATAGTAAATGTTACATTATCTGATGCAAAAGGGTCAGGATGATGTTGACCTTTCACGTAACCAGCAACAGGAGCAGTGATACCACCTGTCCAAGCAGGAATAGAACCATCAGAGTTACCAGCACGTGTTGCACCTACTGGTGTAAGTTCTGTCTTTAGTTTTGCAGCATCTTCTGCTGTAACCGCTGCATTGGCTTGACTAGTTAAAGCCAATGCGATTGCAGATATAAGGGTTAATTTTTTCATATTATTGTACACCCGTTAGATTGAATATTTAATGCTAAATGAAACGAAATCTTTGTCTTCCAAAGTATTAATAGTGCCTTTTCCGCCCCAGAATACATTATAACCAACACTTGCAGACCATCTGTTTTGATAATCAAAATCAATTGAAGTACCTAATGATTTAGTGCCTTCAACAAATAAGAAAAGAGGATCAGGTGTAATACCTTCAACATCATGCGAGAAAACAAATTTAACTGAAGCGTTAACACCATCGAAAACATTATTGTGATCAGTTTTAGCAACCAATCTATAACCCCATGCAAAATCTGTAGGGAAAGGATTAGTTTCAGGGCCATTATGCGTAAGTTGAATGATTGATTCTAAATCAGGATTACCACCTGAACGCGCAGTACCTGGTCCATTTAGACGTAATACATCTTGATCAGGCATATCATGAATCCAAATAGCACCAAATTCACCAAATAAAGTGAAATTATCAGCACCTAAAGTAGGACCAAATAAGTGAGCAAGATTAAATTGAACCTGCGTAGTATCTACAGATACAAAACCAGTAATTTCATCACCACCTTCAATTTCATCACCTTCAATAAAAGGAAAACTACTTCCTTCAAATTGAGAAATTCCGTCTAATTCAGGTCGTATTCCTGCATTTGCTAATTGTTGAGGAAATGCTGCAAACAGTAGTTCTACATCATCAATTTGTAATGGTTCATCTTGACGATGAGACACTTCACCAGCAAATGATGTTTCACCCAATGTTGTATTAAAACTTACACCGTATAATTTAATGTCTTCTGGAAAAACAACTTTAGCTTTAGCAAATGTTTGTAAATTACCTAAAGTATCATAATCAACATTACCCAATGACTCAGCTAATACACCTAAGTCATCACGGATTGCATCAGCTGAAAAGTCAGAAGCATTTCCTGATAATAAAGGACGGCGACTATGATAATTTAGATGATAAAAAGACACTTCAGTATCATCAAACTGATAACTTAATTTTAAACCGTATTGTCCATCATCTTTAGGTTTATCAATACTATTACGAACAGCTACTTTAGTTGAATAGGCTAACATTAACTGCTGTAGTTGAGCAGAAGCAACTTGATCAGGATCATCTAGCCCTGCTAATTTAGATAATCCAGCTAATTTTTCTAATTCTGAAAGTAAAAAATCACCGTTAATATCAGGATTAGCATTAAAACCTAATTGAATTAAACTTTGTTGGCCACCGCCAGCTACAAAATCATTTGCTGAGAAATAAGTACCCGCGGCAGGAACAATTGTTTCTTGCCACTCATATTGATAATAAGCTTCTACTGATAAATTTTCAGTTAAACCGGCAGAAACCCATGCCATACCTTGTGGTATAAATGCTTCTTTTAATTCAGCACCTGGTGAGCGTAAACGACCAATATCAACAGCATTAGTCGATGAAATACCATGAGAAATTAACGCACTTTCTCCCCAGCTAATAACTTGTTGGCCAAGGCGAAATGAAACGGGTGTATCACCAAAATCAAAATCAGCAGTCACATACGCATCAAGTAAACGAATGTCAGAACAAAAACGCTCATCAGCTTCTTTATCTTCACATAAATCGATACCTTGATCTTTACCGTCAATTTGAAGTTCACGTGTATAATCTAATTCGCCATCTAAAGCAAAATCATGAAAATACATACCACGAATGAATATTCCAAAGTTTTCATAACGTAAGTCTAATTCATGTAATCCTTTAACAACCTGACTAAAAGCATCGCCTTTAGACCATGCAAGATTACTTAAATCACCATTACTTGAATATGAACCTTCTTTTTGAAAAAGCTCTGAACTTGTATAGATAGTGTTACCGAACGCAGTATATCCAGTCCAGTCAAGGCCGTTATTTGGGTTATTAACGATACCAACTTGATTTTTAAGATCTCGGTCTTCAACACGCCAAGAGCTACCATAAGAAAATGTAGAATTAAAACTCCCTTCTACTTCTCCCCAATTAAAACTTACCGCTTGTGCAGTTGGTACACTTAGCGCACTTAGTGCTGTACTAATACCTACTGCTAACACGGATCTTTTAAGAATATTCATGTAGCTTCTCCATTTAGGATTATTGTTATTTTAATTTACGCATTATTCTAAGCACGCGTAATCAGCTATATTTAATTTTTACAGCAATTAAACAACACCTGCAACCGTTGTTTTCATTGAGGTTTCTAAAGATTTTATAAAAATAGAGTAAAAAATCTAGCCTGTGATTAAACTTATTATTACATTGTTAAATTCATGTATAAACAACAATTTAACTTATTGTTATTTATAGGTTAAAAATATAATTAAATTAAGTAGTAACAAATTAATTTTCACACTAGCGTTTAAAGTAATTACTCTAATAAATTCTATTTAACGATATAAATTTTCCATCATTTTGTACCGTTAATTCAAATCGCCCAGATAATCCATCACGTGTTAGAAACTGCCTAAAGTGCTCGGCTGGTATATCAATGCGTCGTTTAAAGTCGTCTGTTACTTGTAATGTTTTAACCTGGCCTTGATAAACAGGTAAAAATCTTTCATAGCTCAATGCCATATTAAAATAGTATTTATTCATCGTATTTATTAGTTATTATTTGCTTAAACTTAATGTTAATTTTTCATGTAAATCTTTAGATAAGTCGTTAATTGTAGTTAAACGAATTAGTTGCTCTTTCATTAACTGAGCACGAACTCCATCATATTTGTTCCATGATAATAATGGCGTAATTAATCGCGCTGCTATTTGCGGATTAATACTATTTAATCGTACTAACTGATCGGTTAAGAATTCATAACCACTACCATCTATCGCATGAAATTGCTTGGTATTCCCTTGGCTAAATCCACCAATTAAACTACGTACACGATTCGGATTTTGCCAGCTAAAGCATGGTTGCTTCATAGCTTTGTTTACTCTATCAATGGCATCATCTTGCGGTGATTGTCCGATAACCATAAACCATTTATCCATCACTAGTCCGTTATCGGTCCAACGATTAATAAATTGCTCAGATAGATTATCAAAACATGCTAATTGATTAACACCTGCTAAGGTTAAAGCATTAATTGAATCAGTCATTTCATTAGCGTTATCAAATTGAGAAGAGATAATGTCATTAATCTCTTTATTCTCCGCCATATCAGCACAAATATATAAGCCTAGTGATTGTTTTAATGAGCGTAAGCCGACCGCTTGAGCTGAATCACTATTAAGTAATTGATTAATACATTGTTGATGGCGTTTCATTAATGGCACTGCACAACGAATCGCGATTTGTTGTTTAAGCAACGTTTTAGCAGATAACAATCCATCAACGTCAATCAAATCTACCAATTCAAACAATGCCATGTTGCTAGGTAGTTCTAACATAAGTGCGATTAAAGCAGGATCTAGGTTTTCGTTATTTAATACTAATGCTACCGCGTCGATTAATGCGTCATCAACATTCATATCATTAACAACACGCGTACTATTATCTAAAATAACTTGAGTAAATAATTGTTGTGCGCTGTCCCAACGAGAATAATCGTTACTGCTGTATTTTAAAGTATGGATTAACTTATCTGTTGAATTGGCAAATTCAAGTTTAATAGGTGCTGAAAAATCGCCCATAAATACAGGTGTTACATCTGATGATATATTATCAAACGTAAACTGTTGTTTAGCTTCATCTAATACTAATGTTTGAGGTGCATTGTCACCTTGATAGACATCACCATTAACATCAATGAATTCTATATTCATAGGAATTTGTAATGCATTAACACCGTCTAAACCGGTATGTTTTTGTGTGAACGACAATGTCATTTGATTAGTCGCTTCATTGAATGTTGTATCAACAGCAACAATCGGTGTACTTGATTGTTCATACCAATATTTAAACTGTGTTAAGTCAAACCCTGAACCAGTCTGCATTGCGGCGATGAAATCATCACAAGTAACGGCCATACCATCATAATCATGAATATATTGCTTCATACCGGCTTGAAATTTCTCTTCACCAAGCAAGGTATGGATCATACGAATAACTTCTGAGCCCTTATTATAAACGGTCACCGTATAGAAATTATTCATTTCCATAACAGCTTGAGGTCTAATTGGATGTGCCATCGGGCTAGCGTCTTCACTAAACTGATGTGAGCGAATAATTTTCACGGCGTCAATACGATTAACGGCGCGAGAACCTAAATCAGAACTAAATTCCTGATCACGAAATACGGTTAAACCTTCTTTAAGGCTTAATTGAAACCAATCACGACAAGTAATACGATTACCGGTCCAGTTATGAAAATATTCATGACCAATAACTGCTTCTATACCATGAAAGTCTTTATCGGTCGCACTATCGTTATCAGCTAGTACAAATTTACTATTAAAGACATTTAACCCTTTGTTTTCCATCGCGCCCATGTTGAAGAAATCAACGGCAACGACCATGTAAATATCTAAGTCATATTCTAAACCAAAACGCTCCTCATCCCATTTCATCGCACGTTGTAGCGATTCTAATGCATAGGTTGCTTTATGTTTATTACCTTTATCAACAAAAAACTCTAAAGCAACAGTCTTATTAGACTTAGTAATGAACTCTCCTGCCAACAAATCAAAATCACCAGCAACTAAAGCAAATAAATAAGCAGGTTTTTTAAACGGGTCACTCCATATTGCAAAATGCTTATTGTCAGCCAAATCACCAGAATCAGTTTTATTACCATTACTTAATAAATATGGGAATTGAGATTTATCAGCAATAATTTTTGTCGTGAATACAGCCATCACATCTGGACGGTCTAAATAGTAAGTAATGCGTCTAAAACCTTGTGCTTCACACTGTGTGCAAAAAGCGCCATCAGCTAAATACAAACCCTCAAGGTTTGAGTTTTCACTTGGGTTTAATTGTGTAACTACAGTAAGTTCAAATTCAGAGGGTAAGTCGTTCAATACTAGTTGTGAATTATCAATCTGATATTGATCGCTAGTTAATGTTTGATTATTTACCGACACACTAAGCAGTTTTATATCATCGCCATCAAGTATTAATGGTTGATTAGCATCAACTGTAATCACTTTAGATACAGCTGTTACTTTTGTTGCTGTCGGGTCTAAATCAAAGACTAATGAGATATCGGTAATGGTATAAGCTGGTGCTTTATAATCTTTTAGATATTGTGTTGTATCTTGAGGCATGTATTGACCTTACTCATTGAATTTATATTGTTTAAATCTATATATTAATCAATTCTATTAAATTTATATTTTGAATACTATCGAATTTTTACATAAATATGATCTTATTTTAAAACAAAAAAAAACCTGAACAATTCAGGCTTTTTATTTTTATAAAATAACAGAAATTATGCAATAACAGGTGTTTCTTTACTAACCAATTTTTTTACTTTGAAACCAATTAACGCGAAGAAAATACCAAATATTGGACTGGCCCAGTTAAATACACAATACAATGCATAATCTAATGGGTTCACTAATAATACAGATTGCATATAAGCACCACAGGTATTCCATGGTACTAACGCAGAGGTAACTGTCCCGCCATCTTCCAATGCACGAGACAGGTTTTCTGGTGCTAATCCCCTTTTCTCATATTCATCTTTAAACATACGACCAGGCATTACCACTGATATATATTGATCAGCTGTCAGCAAATTACTGCCAAACGCTGTAACAATTGTCGTTATAATTAGTGATGAAGCAGATTGTGCAAAGCCAACTAAGATATCAACTACACGTTTTAATAAACCAACTTTTTCCATCACAGCGCCAAAAACCATGGCTGAAATAATTAACCAGATTGTATTAAGCATTGATGACATGCCGCCACCAGATAACAAATCATTTAGTGCAGCATCACCAGTTTCAATTGAAACACCATCAAACATAGCAGTCCAAACAACGGTTATGTTGGCGCCAAATTGTTCAAGGCTGACATCACTAAGGGACATAATTAATTCTTGCTGAAACAATATCGCCCACAATGCACCAACTAAAGCACCAATAAATACAGCAGGAAATGCAGGTACCTTTTTTATCGCCAGCGTTAATGTGATAACTAATGGCACTAATAAATACCATCCAATCGTAAATTTATTTGTTAACCCTTCACTCAACTGAACAATACGAGTAGCTTCAACGGTTGTGTTTTCAGATAAACCAAGAACAATAAAGACAGATAATGCAAATAAGAAGCTAGGCAGTGATGTCCACGCCATGTGACGAATGTGGGTAAATAAATCCGTGCCAGCAACGGCTGGTGCTAGATTAGTCGTATCTGATAATGGTGACATTTTATCACCAAAATATGCTCCACTAATAATTGCGCCTGCAGTAATTGGTAATGACACACCTAAACCACCCGCAACTCCCATTAAAGCAACACCAATGGTAGCGGCAACAGTCCAACTACTACCAATACTCAGTGCAACAATGGCACAAATAACACAACTGGCAGCATAAAAATAAGCCGGAGATAATATTTGTAAACCGAAATAAATCATTGTCGGTACTGTACCCGACAATAGCCATGTTCCAATTAAAGACCCAACAGCTAATAGAATTAATATGGCGGTCATCGAAAGACTTATGCCTTTAATAATTCCCGCTTCTATTTCATCCCATTTAAAGCCATTTTTGACACCAATAATAGATGCTAGTCCAGCGCCAAGTAGTAACGCTATTTGATTTGCGCCCGAAGAAGACGAATCGCCAAAATAAAAAACGGCAATACCTAACAAGAAAACTAAAAAGATAACGGGCGATAAAGCATCCAATAAGGACGGTTTTTTATACTGTTCATTAATAGTTTGATTTAAGTTTTGGCTCATAAATATCCAAATATTATTATAGATTACAATTAAGTGAGTGATATGCTAATGGGCATTAAGGAATTTACTTTACCATAACAAAAGACCGCATAAAGCGGTCTTTTGTGTGATGTACAACATAAAATGTAATTTTATATTAATTTATCGTTTAGCAACTTTGCCTAATTCAATAAAATCAAATGTTACATTAACTGCTTCATCTAAATATGGGTCAAGTTCAGGTGCTTTCTTTGGTAAATCATCTAGCGACTTAACCACTTCAAGACCTTGTGCTGTTCGGCGTAAGTTAGCACGTTCTAAAGAGCGAGCTTCATTTTCATTACGTTCAACCAAACGAACACTTTCAACAAGACTAATACTTTTCTTATCATTATCTTTTTTATAACGTTCAATATCTTGTGTTATAAATTGGAATTCTTGTTCCTGACTAATACGTTGTTCATGTTTCTCACTTAACATCCCAAAACTACTTGGCGATACGTCATTCACTACTTTATAAGACGCTTTTGGAATGCTATCCCATGGTAATGTATTGTCGTAAACAATTTCGCCAAACTCATCGGCAACAATAGGTGTCGGGAATAAAATATCAGGAGTAACTCCTTTATTTTGGGTACTTCCACCATTGATACGATAAAACTTTTGGATCGTATAAGTGATAAACCCTACTGGGTTTTTATAAAAATCATAAATTCGACTCAAACCACGATGCTGCTGCACAGTACCTTTACCGAAAGTTTGCTCACCTAAAATTAAAGCACGGCCATAATCTTGAAGTGCT
This sequence comes from uncultured Enterobacterales bacterium, assembly GCA_937981905.1. Lineage (GTDB taxonomy): Bacteria > Pseudomonadota > Gammaproteobacteria > Enterobacterales > Psychrobiaceae > Psychrobium. Next base: position 6,804 of record CALJMY010000200.1, on the reverse strand, counting down.
GCGGCAAAAATTTCAGAAGCGGATGCGCTATAGCGATTTACGATAACTGAAACGCTACCATCGTAAAACACTGTTGCTTCTGGATCGTATTTAACATCAACTCTATTTTGACCCGTTTTAACTTGAACAACTGGGCCTTCTTTAATAAATAGACCACTTAATGCCATCGATTCTGGTAATGATCCACCGCCATTATTACGTAAATCAATAACAACACCGCTAACTTTCTTTTCTTTAGCTTCAGTTAATAATTTTTTAACATCTCTTGTTAAATTGGCATAAAAACTTGGAATGTTAATAACGGCTAATTGTTGACCTTTGTATTCTGGTAGTTTTGATTCAATGAATTCGATTTTAGCTTGACGGTCTTCTAATTTAATTTTTTCACGCTCAATTGAAATTATACGAGAAGTATCACTACTCCCAACTTTACCAGAAATTATTTCAAGTTTTACGATTGAGCCTTTAGGCCCTTTAATCAAATCAACTACATCGTCTAATCGCCAGCCAACGATATCTACAATTTTACCGTCACCCTGACCAACACCAATAATTTTATCATCAGGAACAAGCTCTTCACTTTTATCAGCTGGACCGCCTGGGACCAATTTAGTGATAACCGTGTAATCATCAATAGATTGCAGCATTGCGCCAATACCTTCTAACGACAAGCTCATTTCAACTTGAAAACGTTCGGCATTACGAGGAGACAAATAACTAGTATGTGGATCGATTGCTTTGGAAAAAGAATTCATAAAGACTTGATACACGTCTTCACTTTTACTTTGAGTAATTCGTTTTAATGCATTGTTATAACGCTTAGAGAGAACTTCTTGAATTTCGCTCCAATCTTTACCGGCTAATTTCAGGTTAAGCGCATCGTATTTAACGCGCTGACGCCAAAATTCGTCTAATTCAACAGACGACGTAGCCCAAGAAACATCTTCTCTATCAAATTGATAATTATCTTCAATTGAAAAGTCGATTTCTTTCTCGATCAACGAAAGTGCAAACGTATAACGCTCAAATCGTTTTTCCATATGCATTTGATAAATGTCATATATTGGTTTGATCTGACCGCTAATAAGAATGTCATCAAACGAATTTTCATAACGTTTAAAGTTATCAATATCCGTTTGAGTAAACAACGATTTATTATAATCTAAGCTTTCAAAATAACGATTCGCTATTTTAGCTGAAAACTTATCATCTAAATCAATTGCTTTAAAATGTGTTCGGGTGAACAAGCCTGTTAATCGAGTGGTGGACACTTTATGTTGTGGTTCAGGAGCCAAATTAGGAATTTGGTCCTTCGTATACTTCATTTCTAGCGCCAACGCTTGTCCAGATAACATCAAAGGAATTAATCCTAGGGTTATACGGTTTAGCATAAAATATCTCCTTGTCGACCTAAGGCTTGTGCCTTAATTATGATTTAGTCAAAATTTGCTCTACTTTAACTTTGATAATCATTCCTGATGCCAAAGCTACTTTCACATCTGACTTATTAATATCAACAATAGTTCCGCTCATTGGCGCTTTTGCTACATTAACTAGTACTGACTGGTCAATTTTTAATAAATTGATGTCTTCAACTTTATCACCGGTTAATACTTTAACCGCAGGTTTGCTTGAACGAACTTTACTAGCAGTTTTAGCACGTGCAGCAGGTTTTGCTTTAGCAGACTTAGCTGGTTGTTCTTTTTTAGCTGGCTTTTTAGCCGCTTCACGAGCTTTAGCCTTCTCTTGTGATTGCGCTAAAGTTTGAGCAGCATGATCAACATGTTCTTGCTCTAATTCATCGCCTTCAGCACCATCAAGGTCAACACGTTTTGCGCCAGCCTTGATAGAACGTAAATATCTCCAACTCGTTGTATAATGGCGAATTGCACCACGCAACTGAGTTTTACTTACACGTTCGTCTTCAGCCAAACGCTCACTAAGCTCTTGAAACAAGCCAATTTTTAAAGGTTTTGCATCGCCTTTAATACTAAAACAAGCAGGAAATGTCTCTGCAAGTAATGCAATAATTGCCTTGTTATCTGTTAGTTTTACTGTACTAGTCATTTATTCTTCCGGTTCTACTTCAAATTCTTCAGTTAAAAATGTCACAAAGTGAGCGATTAATTCATCATCCACTTCTAATAAGCCTGGCTGATACTGCCAGTAAGGCCAAATTGCGTCAATCATTTCACGAAACAAATCAAGATCTATTGTCGGTTCAATGGTTTGAAACAGATAATGATAAATTCTATTTATATTGTCTGCTGCCAGTTCTTCTTCACCTTCCCATTGACCTACTTCATTAGCGTCAAACAGGAATTCATGGATATCAACTATATCGTACATCATCACTTATTTTCCTAAACAATACGATTGGCGAGTGTTATTAATGACACAACGACAAATGTTTGGTTAAAACTTGGACGCACAATGCTAAACCTGCTTGATCGTCGCTAGTAAAACGCGCCAATTTAGGGCTATCTATGTCTAGAACGCCTACTATTTTTCCATCAACAACACATGGAATAACTAATTCAGATTCAGATTCGCTATCACAGGCTATATGCCCAGGAAAAGCATGTACATTATCAATTCTTTGTATTTCATTACTTGAAACTGCTTTCCCACAAACACCTTTGTCTAGTGGAATGCGATAACAAGCAACTTTACCTTGAAAAGGACCTAATACTAACTGATTGTCTTTTAATAGATAAAAGCCAACCCAATTAATATTCTCTAGTGATTGATTAAGAATGGCAGATACATTTGAAAGGACTGCAATGGTATCAAATTCACCATCAATAACCGATTCAATTTGACGGGATAATAACGAATAATCTGTATTCAAAGAAACGGTCTCAAATAAAATAAAGCAATTTAAAAATATTGCTGGCTACTATACCTTACTTGAATAAAATGAAAAGCTTAAAAACGTTACCAAAGCCTCAATATCTCTACACTTAAGGTTAAAAAATGGGCTTATCGCTTACTATCACTTGGTTTTATTCGTAATAAACACCTTCTAATCACACAACTAGCCAACGAAAAGCGTTATTGATATTTATAATATCTTCGCTACGCCATTTAATAAGGTTAGATGTAAGGTATAATAATCTTTTGAATTTCAGATCCTATTTATTATGTCTTCAACTAATGTTTCATCGGCTATCCCTCAAGCGTTTATCGACTTTATTACGCCAACTCTGCCAAGCCATTTATCAATTGATGATTTAATTGTTGCCTGCCAAACCTCACTTAGGTTTAGCATTCGTATTAATACATTAAAGATTAACCACAACGATTTTATGACCATGATGACACCATTAGGCTGGGAATTTAGTGCTATTCCTTGGTGTGAAGATGGGTTTTGGGTGCAACTACCCAGTGACTCAACTGCCCCAGGAAAATTACCAGAACATGTTACTGGTTTATTCTACATTCAAGAAGCTAGTTCAATGATGCCGCCATCGGCTTTATTTTATAATTCCCCTGCTTCTCCAGAAAAAGTATTAGACTTAGCGTCTGCACCGGGTTCAAAAACCACCCAACTTGCAACCTTAATGAATAACAAAGGCGTATTAGTTGCTAACGAATTATCTTCAAGTCGAGTAAAAGCGCTTCACAGTAACTTGCAACGTTTAGGTGTATCAAACACTCTTATTAGCCATTTTGATGGTTGCGTTCATGGTGAATATTTAGAAAATACATTTGATGCTATTTTATTAGATGCGCCCTGTAGCGGCGAAGGAACTGTTCGTAAAGACCCTGACGCATTTAAAAATTGGAGCGTTGAACACATTGAAGAAATTTCAGAACTCCAAAAATCATTAATCCGCTCTGCATTTATGGCATTAAAGCCTGGTGGCGAATTGGTTTATTCTACCTGTGCTTTAAATGGCAGTGAAAACCAAGGTGTATGTCAGTGGCTGTTAGAGCAATTCCCGAATAATGCTCAAGTTGTTTCACTATCTGGTTTATTTTCAGGAAGTGAAAAAGCATTAACGAGCGAAGGTTATTTGCATATTTGGCCGCAAATATACAACAGTGAAGGTTTCTTTGTTGCTAAATTTACTAAATCAACCGCAACAGATGACACGTCAAACCCTAGCTTTAGAAGTAAGTTCCCATTTGCACCTATCGCTAAAAAACAACAAGTAACAGTCATGGAAACATTATCAGCATTGTTAACGCTCAGCGATACGTTCAGCCAACACCTTTACACCCGAGACAATGAAGTATGGTATTTCCCAGAATACAGTGATGAATTAGTTAAACACATGCGTTTCGCTCGTCACGGCGTCAAAGTACTAGATATAAAGCCTAAACAATCAATTATCACGCATGATGCTCTAACAATTTGGGGAAAAATAAATATTACGATTGACCGCCAACAATGTGTCGACTTCCTAAAGGGTAAAGACATCGCTGTCGAAAATACAGAAAAGGCAAAAGGAGAAATTGTGCTTGGTTACCAAGGGCAACCTATCGGATTAGGAAAATGGGTAGGCAATAAAATTAAAAATAAATTACCAAGGAATCTTGTTAATGATCATGTCGATATTTAAATCAGCAAAGTTTGTTAGTTATTAATATTTGCCATTATCCAAATATCATCTAAGCTATATTTATATACAAAGAAGATTTCCTTAAACTCGGCACAACGGACTAGTGCCGAGTTCTTTTTATAACGCCTTACTGTCGACATCATTCTTTCAAGTCATCCCAATTTTATTTAGCTCTTTCCAATAATCGCTGTTGGCAAAACACTAAACATTCTTTTAAATCACCAGCTATGGGTAAAACCGTATTCTTTTTCAAATCGAACAATACAAAAGTCGTTTGGGCATCAATTACAACATTACCTGTTTCTTTACATCGAATAATTTGCGCAACCACACCACTGTTTTCACCCAACTTACTAATTTGTGATTCTACAACTAAATGTTGATGCAACAATCCAGGCGATCGATAGTTAATATTAATGTTAACCACAACAAAGCCAGCATTGTGTTTTACCAATGTCGACATATCGTCAGACATACATTCCCATCGCGCTTCTTCTAAAAATTCTAAATAGCGCGCATTATTAACATGTTGATAGCCATCTAAGTGATAACCTCGTACGATAATTTCAGTCATAGCAATCCCTACTCATACATTAATGATTAAACTAGTGTTTAAATTATCCTAACACGGTAATTAATCGACTACACGTATGATTTTTATTCTCAATACGATCTTATAGGAACAACGGTCTTTCCTATCGGAGCAAGACTAAGCATCGCTAATTTTAAATGAGCGATACCAAATGGAATACCAATAATAGTAACAAAACATGCAACAGCATGAATTAAATGGCCAAGCGCTAACCAAAATCCTGCAAACACAAACCAAACAATATTACCAAGCAGGCCCAATCCGCCAGTGCCAATATCGCTCTCTCGATTAACATATTCTCTATTTTCAATCTCATTGCCAAAAGGCCATAAAGCAAACTGGGCAATCACAAAACACGAACGGGCAAATGGAATACCTATAATAGATATACATGCAACAATACCGACCAACGCCCACAATAGACTCATAACAATACCGCCAGTTAATAACCACGCTACATTGAAAATAAATCGAAATACACTCATATAAAACTTCCCTAAAAAATACAATTAATGTTAATTACTTCTTTCCTATAGCAATCAACAAACCAACTTTTAACCATCTGATTAATAATGATATTTATTTAAACACTTAATTTAATTAGTATAACAGACTCAATATTAGTTTTTTTGACCGCTAAAATACCCACTATCTACTTCAAATATTATCCCTTACAATTATCGTCCTCGACTTACATCCGCTTTATACGTTGGAATAAATACTCAAAGGAATAAACATGAACGCCGTAGTCATATCAGTATTACTCATGCTGATTTTATCTTTATGTCGAATTAATGTAGTTTTCGCATTAATTATTAGTGCAATTTTTGGCGGTTTAATTAGTGGGATGCCACTAATAGAAACTATCTCTGTATTTAAATCAGGATTAGGTGGTGGCGCCCCAATAGCACTAGATTATGCTATGTTAGGTGCTTTCGCAGTCGCGATTAGTCGCTCTGGTGTTACTGACCTTTTGGCAGTTAAAATCATTCAAGCTATTAATGTTAATTCTAATGAAAAAAATAAGAATCGTTCGGTCATCATGGTTAAAGCAGTACTATTTAGTGCCTTACTGCTAGCAGCTATCAGCTCACAAAATATCGTGCCCGTGCACATCGCGTTCATTCCTATTTTAGTACCTGCATTACTGGGTATTATTAATCAATTTAAGCTTGATCGCCGCGCAGTCGCTTGTGTATTAACTTTCGGTTTAACAGCTACCTACATGTTATTACCTTATGGATTTGGCCAAGTATTCTTAATTGAATTATTGCTTAAAAACCTCACAGATAATGGACTTGAAATTACGGCATCACAAATTCCGTTTGTTATGGCTATTCCCGTTGGCGGCATGTTTTTAGGATTATTATTTGCCTTATTTGTTAGCTATCGAAAACCTCGTTCTTATATTCAAAGTGAACAGCCATTGTCACAAGTCAATTCTACAACTGACACGTCATCGACATTTAAACCTCAATATATTATAGCTGCTGTTGTCGCTATGATTGCAGCGCTCGTGGTTCAGCGTTATAGCAATTCTATAGTCGCGGGTTCGATAGTTGGTTTAGTTATCTTCGCATTAGGCGGTGTATTTAAACCCAGTCAAACACAAGACATCTTCACTGATGGCGTAAAAATGATGGG
>CALJMY010000199.1 GCA_937981905.1 uncultured Enterobacterales bacterium | reverse complement strand
GCCATTGATGCTTTTCTGTTTTCAAAACTACGACCCATTTCTCTATCTCTTTAATTGTGTACAAAAATATATGTATCGATTCTAACAGATATTATTCGTTTCATGCCAGTGATGATCTGCTACTCGTTGTTTATATAGACGGTTTTTGTAATGAACAACTATTCATACCTCATTTTATTGACTAAATTTTTATCAATTCTTTATGGCGTAATTAAATAACTCACTAATTTCATTACGTCATTATATTCTCTCAACATTAAATTTGCTCAACACGCCATTCTCCCAATACTGCATTCGCTCAAGTTGTATTGTTATGCGTATAATAGAATGTATGAAATACACCATCAGTAACAAGGAATAACGATGACTCAACCTATTGCGCTAATCACTGGAGCAGCCAAACGTCTTGGTGCAAATACAGCGGTGCATTTACATAATCTCGGTTACACAGTTATTATTCATTACAATCAATCGCACCAAGCAGCTGTTGCTTTAAATGACAAATTAAATACCCTCAGAGCAAACTCTTCGGCTATTTATCAAGCTGATTTAGCAGAGCATGAATCTTTATTGACTTTGGCACAATGGATAGAGCAAAAATTTGGTCAGCTAGATGTGTTAATCAATAACGCATCTTCGTTTTATCCAACCCCATTATCGACATTAACGATGGCACAATATAACGATCTTATTGCCACAAACATGACCGCCCCTTTGTTTTTAACACAGGCATGCCGGCCGCTATTAAGTAATTCAAATGGTGTTGTCATTAATATGTGTGACATTCATGCTACCCGTCCTCTGTTAAACCACAGTGCTTATTGTATGGCCAAAGCTGGTTTAAAAATGATGACGTTGTCATTGGCTAGTGAGCTTGCGCCAAGCATTAGAGTTAATGGTATTGCCCCCGGTGCTATTGAATGGCCAAGTGATACGATTAAAAATGAAGTGATAGATGAGGTGCTAAAGTCAGTTCCGTTGAATAAAAAAGGTCACGTGGATGATATTGCACAAGCGATTGAATATTTAATTTCAGCGTCTTATGTCACCGGACACATATTAACGGTTGATGGCGGTAGACAGCACAGTGCATCTATTGGTGTTTAACAGTGTGAAGAAAAGATTTAACGTAAATGCAGAAACGGTTACATTAATTATCCTAATGAAACCGGTTCTAAAGTTATAATAAGCGGCTTATATTAGGCAGTAAATCGTTGAGCTAATACACGTTCAACAGTGTCTACAATCGCTTGCGTTTGGCTGTCTATTTCGATGTTATAGAGTGTTCCAACTACTTTACTATCAAGTGTCGTCAGTGTTCTTGTTTCTGGAATCAAATAAACTTCAAACCATGTATCACTGGTTTTTCCAATTGTTAGACTAGCGCCGTCAATGGCAGCGAAGCCTTTAGGGAGAATATATTTCATCCAGCGATTATCACATTCAAAGCGTAATCGAGAATTAGTGTCGGTTGCTTCACGCTCAATCAGTTTCGCCGAAAAAGCTATATGACCAGAAAGAATATGACCGCCGACTTCATCACCGTAACGCATCGCACGTTCAATGTTTAATTTATCCCCTACTTCACAGTGATTTAGGTTTGTCACTTGTAGTGTTTCGTCCATCACATCAAAATATACACATTCATTATCAACCGCTGACACCGTTAAACACACACCGTTATGAGCAACACTAGCGCCATGATTTAAATTTTCTTGTAATGCCTCATCAAAGTGCATTCCCAAACGCCATAACCCTGATTTTTTTTCAATGGAAGCGATAACTGCGATTGCTTGAATGATGCCAGTAAACATAATGAAATTCTCTTAGTGATAAACAAAGTGTAATGATGAATAAATCTAGACTATCTAATCTAGTGCATGTCTAATACATGCAATCTAGCGGGTGTAATTTACACCAACTAACCTATTTGTCATTGATAAATTAAAGAAAATGAAACCTTTTGTACATTCCATGTTCAATCACCCGCTTTACTTACAATTTAGTTATAAAACAGCTTGCAACGTAAATTTATGGGCTATATGATACTGCTCGTTAACACAAAATGTTATGAAATGCGCGATTAGCTCAGTTGGTAGAGCGCTAGCTCGACATGCTAGATGTCACAAGTTCAAGTCTTGTATCGCGCACCATTTTATAAAACTTCCCTGCTAAATAATATTCACTTAATGTAATACTCTTTTTTATATCCTTAAAATCAAAAAATCAAACCAAGCACGCTTAATTTGATTTTATCAATTTCTTTGATTAAATATCTTCTCCATAAACAAAGCTTAGTATAATTAAGATTTGTTTATGTAATGGCTATTCGACCATTAAATGAATGACTTAGTGTTGTGCCGTCTACATGCTCAAGCTCACTCCCCACAGGAACACCATGTGCAATACGCGTTGCACTAACATCATATTCACTACAAATATCGGCAATGTAATGAGCCGTCGCCTCGCCTTCAACCGTTGGGTTAGTCGCTAGAATAACCTCGTTAAACAATTCTTGCTTAATTAACGATTCAAAAATATCTAATCCAATCTCTTCAGGTCCAATGCCATCTAATGGCGATAAATGTCCCATTAGTACAAAGTATCGACCGTAATAATAACCTGTTTGTTCAAACGCAATAACATCAGCGGGCGTTTCTACAACACACAATTGCTTACTCTCTAATCGTTTAGGGTTATTACATAAATGGCAAATGTCTTGTTCTGTTAACGTACGACAAACACTGCAATGTTTTACGTGAGTCATCGCATTATCTAATGCTTTAGCTAAACCTAATCCACCTTGACGATTACGTTCTAATAATTGAAAAGCCATACGCTGTGCTGATTTAGGGCCAACACCAGGTAAACACGTTAAACCGTCGATAAGCTGTGTAATGTAAGGACTAAACTTCATACTGTCTTCTTATAATTTGTTGTAGCTGCCGTATAAAACGATATTCACGCTTCAATAAGATACTTATACTAACTACTTAATTTTATTAAACGGGAAAATACACCAATTACCCTCACAATCCAAATAATACTTCATATATCGAATATGGTGTTTGTAGTTAACTAGTAATAGTTGCAAGTTTTATATGAACAGCAAGTAAGACTTCATCGCCTATCAACTGCGCTGTATGACCATGAATTTTATCATCAAAGGATTCGTTTGATTGTAAAAAATCTTTGGCAATAAATAAATCCCCTGCTTTAAAGTCACGATAATCACCATTACGTAATCCAATACGTAATATCCCCGAGCGAACAATGATCAATGTAGGGTCGCCAGCAACATGCCATGAACTAAAATAACCAGGCTCACTTGAACGATGGCGAAAATTAAGAGCATCTTGTCTATCACTAATAAACAAACCATTATAATCGTCTAATGAATATTCTACATCACTAAATACAGATAAACCTGTTGTCGTTATACATTCCTCAATATCGTTATGATTAATGATAGAGGAGGTTAAAACAGGTATTTTAATAGTGTTCAAGATAATATCTCCGAAAAATAAGATGACATGATTGTAATTAATATCCCCATAAAAAAAGGCACTAATAAGTACCTTTTATAGAAATTATCAAAAACCTAGAATGGCATTTTCATGCCCGGCGGTAAATTCATACCATTGGTCACTGCTGACATTTTTTCTTTGTTGGTTTCTTCAACACGACGAGCTGCATCGTTAATTGCTGCAGCAACAAGATCTTCTAACATTTCTTTATCATCTTCAGTCAATAAGCTTGGATCAATATCAACACGCTTAACATTATGATTACCGGTCATCACTATTTTCACTAAACCAGCACCTGATTCACCAGTAACTTCCATTTGTGCAATTTCAGCTTGAGCCTTAGCCATATCATCTTGCATTTTTTGGGCTTGCTTCATCATGTTGCCCATTCCGCCTTTTCCAAACATAACTTCTCTCTTTTCTTTTGTGCAGTCAATATGCCTGCATTAATAATAATTTAATTTTAATTAGGTCTAATTAAATGATGGGGATCAATATAATTAATTCAAGCGTTAACCGATTGCTTTTATTGTTCTATATTTAATACTTTCATCAACCAACGTCGCATTAAACTGCTCAATAAAGTTAATAACACTATCATCTTGTTTAATTCGCTCTCCTGCTAGTACTAAACGATGTTGATGTAACTCTTGAGCAATTTCATAGGGTGTTTGCTCTTGATTTTCACCGACTTCAATGATTAGTTCAATCGGTTTGTCTAACAATAGACTTAAATTTTTAGTCATCGCGTTCACTGCAGCTTCGGCATTCAAATGAGCGTGTTCTTTTGCCAACAGTAATGTAATTTTGTTATCAACTTGGTGATACGTTGAATGAATAGCAAACTGTCTTAAACGCCCTCCTAAGTTCATAGATTCTATTTTAAGTGTCCATGGGTCGTCGGAGTTAGGTAGCAGTAGTAATGCAGGATCATCAACTAACGCTTGAACTTTTCCTGCATCACTTGTTTGATCGACAGGTATTTTTGAGGTTAGTTGTACTAAATTTTTGCTATCAACAACAGGAAGTGATTCTATTTTTTGATCAATCGATGTTCTTTGGGTTTCAGGTAGTTGTTTGTTTATTTTAGTTGTTGGTTGTTCAACTACCTTTAGTGACTTTTTTGGCGTATCAGCTGCCTTATCGTCACGTTGACTTTTTAATGTATTTTTTGCTTTTAAAAAAGCATTAATATCTATGCCAGCATTTGGTTTATTATCTACTGTATTTGCAATGGATGCTGTATTAGTAATAGGTGCTGTTTGATTTTGATTATAAGCAGGTTCTATAGCTTGATGATGTTCGTGATAGTCTGACGAGTCATCTTCATTGGCCATCGCCATCGACATATTCAAGAGTTCTTCTTGTGTGAAATCACTTTGCGGTATCGATGCTACTGGTTTAGTTTCCAACTGAACTACTGGTTCAACAGCACTTGATAATTC
>CALJMY010000198.1 GCA_937981905.1 uncultured Enterobacterales bacterium | reverse complement strand
GTCGGGGTTTAATATAGATTCAACATGTTGAGTTAACCAACCAAAACCCACTAAATAATGATATTTCTTGGCTTCACCTAAGATTAAATCTAACGCTAACGCAATAATAATGGTTAATGTAGTCGAGTAAGATGACAAGGTCGAAATGACAATGTTTACTGTTTCAGGGGGGAGCATGTGCGAATCAAACATCTAATGATTGCTCAGATTGTTTAAATCCAACACCATGTTGATACGTTAATTCACATATCGAGCCATTACTAAATAAATCATAAGCATTACCCGTTAACGTTTGTCCTAAGTAAGATAAAAAACAACGCAGCGCTTCACCATGACAAATGATTAAAATGTGTTTACTGGGAAATTGCTGTGCAATATCTTCTACTGCTTTATAAATACGTTGTCCGCAACTTATTGCACTTTCACCGTCTTTAGGTGCAGTGTTTGTTAACTCGTGCAGCACTTCATTATAAATAGCTTCTGATTTCAAATCACTAATATACTGACCTTGCCATTGCCCTAAATTACGTTCATCTAAACCTGCATTAGTATGGCTTAGAATATTGATTACTTGTTGGCAAATCTCAGAGGTGGCAATAGCTCTGCCTAAGGTTGAAGTCACGATGAAATCAAGCGGTTGATGTTTAACATTTTGAGCAAGTTCAGAAGATTGCTGCTTACCAAGGGGAGTTAATTCACTATCAAATTGTCCTTGGAAACGTTTTACTTTATTCCATTGTGTTTCGCCATGACGAGCTAAATATAAGGTAGTAGTCGTGTCTGTGTCGTTTTTCATAAAGGCTTAAATAAGGTCATTCAAATAACTATTGGTTAATTTTACCTGATTTATATTTCTTAAACTGTAAATATTAAATTATAAGTAATGTAATTGGTGAATTAACGGAGGGACGAGGATTAAAATTGAATAAAAGGAACAGGCAGATATTCTTATGAGTATCTCTTTCATTCCTTTATCTTTTATTTATTTTCTATCAATTGATTAACGTCATTTAAAAAGCGAAATAATTCACGCTAAAAACAAATTGTGGGGAAGTTATATTACCTACTGGTGTTGAGAGTATTCTTTCGTTTACCCAGTGATAGCTTAACTCTACATTTAAGCGCTTATAATTTATTCCAACGGTAGTTTCAATAAATTGATAACTCAATAGCGATGGAATACTCATATTACCGACACTTGCTTTTATATAACTATTTTTTATTAAAGGTCGTGAATAATTAACAGTTGTTCCAATCGCTTTGACACTTGATGAGTAATAATTAGGTGCATAGGACAGGGCTACTGAAAAACCATTTTTATGGGATAAACGCGAACTAAATTCATCATAGTTCCATTCTCTTTGTGAATCTAAAAAAGCACGATGTGTAAAATAAGTACTACTTAGCCAGTTTTCTGATATTTTTTTATCATAACCAATATAGCTTGAAAGATTTTGATTACGTTGACTTTTTCCTGCCTCAGATTTTTCTAACTGAATGCCTGCCGTCCAGTGGTAATTAAGTTGGAACTCTGCATTGATTGCAATAATAGGCTGGTTAGCATTTTCAGACACACCATTATAAACACTATTAGAAGCTGCACGAATGAACAAAGACGGTTCAATAGAAGCAGCTACAGGTAAAGACCATAAAGAAAGAAAAAGAACATAACATGAAAAATTTATATGTTGGTGTAGCCGCATTTAGGTACTTACTTAATGATTAATACTCTTGTTTGTAAGTTAACCATTGTTTTAAGCGATTTGCTATAGTGTTTTTACTAATTGTTGGGTCTGAACTCAATAAGCTAGCGGTTATAGCGGTTAATTGTGGTGTGGCAATTGAGTGTCCTCTAAATATGTCATAAGTCCCTTGAGCTGATAATGACATTGCGGTGGAGCTTGCTAAAAATGTATTAGTTGATATGTTTAATGGCTTTTCATTACTCATTCCATAAGCATAGATAACCCCTGATTGAGGTGTTGGAAATCTGTCTTCTGGTGCTCTTTTATCATCATGTGCTGAAACTACAATCGTACCTTGAGAGATTAATTTTTTAATAAGTGCTTCAAGTATCGGATCTTTTGGGCCAGAAAGACTTAAATTAAGCACATTAGGATTTGTTTTTATCGCGGCATCTAATGCTAATGCTAATGTGAGTGTTGTACATGTTCCGCTCCCATTATCTTTTTGCCAACAGCCTCTATAATGATGTAAATTTGCTTTGCTAGTTAAGCCCTTTACTGGTGTTTTTCCTTCATTATCATTGGCTGCAAGTAAACCAGTAATCGCTGTACCATGTGCTTCATTTCTCCCTGAACCATTACCAAATACAAAATTTTGATAGTGAACACCACTATTATTAAGTGCTGGATGTGAAGTATCAACACCCGTGTCAATAACGATAATATCAATACCACTACTCATATTTGGTAGCTTTATGGTCGGTGAAATGATTGTTAATTCAGATATTTTTGAATGGGATGAAAATAAAGTATTAAATTCATTAAATGGTTGAATCCATTTTACGCGTTTATCTTTTTCTAATTGCGCTAATATTTCAGCTGATGGACTCTCTATTACAATACAATGTACCCCCAAGCTTTCTAAAGGCCATTGCTGTGCTGATTGCAATTGATATTCATCTAGTAATCTTTTTGTTGCACGCTTTAATAGCGGATCATGAGCATAATCAATATTTACCGAGTATCCAGGGCCTGATGTACCAAATCGTTTTCTTTCTCCTCTAGGATCGTCAATCACTAATAAAAGAGGTTGCTTAAATGTATTATTATTCACAGGTTGCTTAGTAACAGTTGCTGAGCAACCTTGAATTACGTATAGGGAAAACAAGATAAAAATAAACTTGGTAAACCATTGATATAGCTTCATTAGTTTACGCCTATTTCTTTAGTCAGTACTGTACGTTTATCTGTTTTTAAAACAGCTAACTTAGTTTTAAGCATAGGGTTGAACTTTACATCGATAATTTGAGTGTTTGGATAAATTTGTACAATATTCAAATCATATTCTTTGATAAAACTTTCGATATTCGTATTTTCAGATAAAACTATTTGCATCACTGGTTCATTATATAAACTTTGCGTGCTCGTAAGTGTTTCAAATTCATTGTTAACGATATTACTTTGCTCAAAAGAAAAGAAAACAACTAATGTTATTGACGCTGCTGTTGATAAACCAACTCCCCAATTCTTTATGTTCCATGTATTGCGCGTTAGCTTATGTTCAATACTTGAAAATTGAGGCGTTGGTAAATCTGATGGCTCACTTTTTAATTGAGACTGCCAGTTTTTAGCTTCATTAAGTTCTTTCATTAAATTGGAGTCTTGATCTAACTCAGCCTCGAATTTCTTTGATTCTTCGTTAGACAAGTGACCATTCATATAATCGACGATACTGTTTTTAGTGTCTTCAGATTTCATTGTGATTCTCATTTAATTTGGCGGTATCTATAAATACTTTAATCTTTTGTCTAGCATGGTGTAACCGCGTTTTCACCGTATTGGCTGGACAGTCAGAAATCTCGCCTATTTCTTGTGTTGAATAGCCTTGAAAGTAACTAAGTTCAATGGCTATTCGTTGTTTAGCGGGTAATGACTTTATAGCGCGATTAAGTAAATCTACTTCGCTATTTTCATCATTTCCTTGTTCTATTTCCGATTCATCTTCTTTTGAAAATAAAAAACTATCTAATACCTTTTGCTTAAATTGTTGTTTCTTTATCATTTTAAGACAAATACGGTAGGCAATCGAAAATATCCAACTTGATACTTTCGAGTCACCTTTGAATTGGTCTGATTTATTCCAAAGGATTAGCATTACATCGTTATATGTTTCTTCAATTAAAGTATGGTCTTTGGTCATTCTTCCTAAAAATGGTACTAATCTACTTCTATAGCTGTCATACAAATTTTGCATTGCTACGGTGTTTCTATCTTCGCTTATCTGTCGTAATAATGCTTTATCGATGTCATTGAGTCTATCAACATCCCGTTTAAGGGGTTGTACCATGTTTCTACTTCCTCTTTTCTTAGTTAGAGCCATTATGATTAGATAATGGTTCAAAGAAAAATAAATTAATTATTAAGTCATTGATTTATATTTAATTTTATTTTTATTTTGCTTTTTATTAAAAATAAATTTAATTTTTTGAACCGAAGTATTATTACGTTGACTCTTACTGGGTACATTCACGAATAAATGAGAATAAACATGATAGTACAAAAGTCAACTCGTCTTCTATTATCTGCAGTAGCGCTATCAGTACTTGCGGCCTGTGGCGGTAGCAATAGCAATAGTAATAGTAGCAATAATAACGATGATGCAATAGTTACAGATATACTTACAAATAACTGTCCAGTTATCGGCAACATAATACCTGAAGATTTAGGTAATGATAGTTGCCAAATTACTGGTGTATTAACAGAAGATGCAACATTATCATCAAACATCATATGGTTTCTTGATGAAGGTTTTCAGGTAGGTAATAACGAAGCAAATATTACACTGGATATAAATGCCGGTACACAAGTACGTGGTTCAGATTCTGACTATATGTTGGTTTGGCCTGGTTCTGCTTTACAAGCCAATGGTACCAGTGCTTCACCAGTACAGTTTTTATCGGATGATGACGGTGTTGATGGTTCTGGCGAATGGGGCGGTTTATTCTTAAGAGGTTTTAATGGCCTTACTACGCTAACCGGTACGCAAGGTGCTAACCGTTTAGATTACGTTGTTGTTGCTGAAGCCGGAGCCCAAGTTCCTGTGACTATCGATGGTGCAACGGTTATGTATCAAGATAATATTGTATTGAACGGTGTTGATAACACGACTACATTAACATTTGTACAATCTCATAACTCTGCCCGTGATGGTTTTCATGTATTAAATGGCGATCCAAGAATGTCTTGGTTGTTATCAACAGGTGCAGCTCGTGATGGTATGTGGTTTAGAGACTTTAGTGGCCTTGTAAAAGACTTCATGGTTATTCATAACAAAGATATTGATGGTACTTCTGGACGTTCAGGAATTTACGCGTCTGAAACAGTGGATGGTGATTCAAATCCACGCTTTGTTAACGTAACTTTAGTTGGACGTGATAACTCAAGTGAAGCAGCAGATGCTAGTTCAAATGAGTTTGGTATTTTATTTGCTGACAACACAGACCAAATTCGTATGGCAAACGTTGTCATTGCTAATTTCCGTAACGGTTGTTATGAAGCAGATAGCGCGGCGGATTTAAGTGGTATTGATACAGTTACTCCTGGACCTACATATTTAGATGGTGTTCATTGTGCCAATGAAGTTGGTCCTAATGGCAATTTCGGTGTTGTTCGTGATGGTGCTACTGGTTTCCCTGAAGGTACAGTAGCCGCAAACAATAGTATTAATGGTAATGGTATTGTTTATTATAATGGCGCTACAGCGGGTATCACTTTTACAGGTGAAATAGCAGATCGCACGAGTAATTTCACAGCGGGTTGGTATTTAAATAATATTGGCGGCATCGCAAATGGTCTTACTGCTGATTCTACTTCATTAAATGCCTTCCTAGATGGCGATACAAATAATGATGGCGTTGTGGATAGTGGTGATACTAACTCTTCTTTTATTATTAGTGAAAGTGACTTTAATAACGATGTTGCTAGCGATACGGGTGGTTATGATTTAACGCATATTGGCGCTATTCGTGGTGGTGCAACAACAAATACACAATTTGACAATTGGACTGTTGCTACAGGAAATGATGATGGTTTTGCTGTTCAATTAAGTGAAACATTAACTGGTAATTCTGCTTGTCCTTCAGATGTAGGTGGTGCAACAGTTAATGAGCTTCCTCGTGTTGCTGGACGTAATCATTGTGAAATAACAGGTGTAATGGTCTCTGATGCTACATTAACGTCTGATATCGATTGGGAATTAGAAGGACGTTTTCAAGTCGGCAATAACGCTAATGCGCCTACATTAACAATTGCTTCTGGTACACGTATTTTAGGCGACAATGTTGGTGATGTTGATCACTTGTTAGTATGGCCTGGTGCAACAATTGATGCACAAGGTACAAGCTCTCGCCCAATTCGTTTTAGCTCTGATGATGCTGATGTAAATGGTAGTGGAGAATGGGGTGGACTTTTCCTTAGAGGTTTTGAAGGTCTTCCAACATTAACAGGAACACAAGGCACTAACAGTTTAGATTATGTTGTAGTCGCAGAAGCAGGTGATGCTGTTTCGGTAACTATTGATGGTTTAACAGCTAATTATCAAGATAATATCGTATTAAACGGCGTTGATAGTGATACAACATTAACATTTGTACAATCTCATAATTCTGCTCGTGATGGATTTCATATTCTAAACGGCGATCCAAGAATGTCTTGGTTATTAGCAACTGGTTCTTCTCGTGATGGTGTTTGGTACAGAGACTTTAATGGTTTAGTTAAAGACTTGATGGTTATTCATAATCGTGACGCGGGTACTGACGAAGTGGTTAACCCTGGTCGTGCTGGTATTTACGCAAGTGAAACAACGGCTGGTGATTCTAACCCTCGTTTTGTTAACGTAACATTGGTTGGTCGTGATAACGCAAGTGAGCAAGGTGATACTTCAATAAACGAATTTGGTATTTTGTTTGCTGACAATACAGACCAAATCCGTATGGCGAACGTACTTATTGCTAACTTCCGTAATGGTTGTTTTGAAGCTGATAGTGGTGCTGATCTTTCTGCAATTGATACTAATATTCCTGGTCCAAACTATTTAGATGGTGTTCATTGTGCTAATGAGCTTGGTGCTAATGGTAATTTCGGTGTTGTTAGAACTGGCTCAACTGGTTTTCCTGCTGATACTATAAGTACTAATAATGTGAATGGTGATGGCGTAGTATATTACAATGGCGCTGGTGGCGAACTTAATGGCGCAACGGCTACATTTACACCTGAAGCTGGTGGTATTAACTTTACGGGTGAAATAGCAGAGCGTCGTAATAACTTTACGGCAGGTTGGTATTTAAATAACATTCGTGGTTTGAGTAATGGTTTGATTGCCGATTCTTCAGCACTTAATGGCTTTTTAGATGGAGATACTAACTTTGACGGTACCGTTGATGCTATTGATACAAATTCACCGTTCATCATTGGTGATAATGACTTTAATAGTGATGTTGCTGACGATACGTTTGGTTATGACTTAACACACATTGGCGCAGTAAGAGGCGGTGCAGTTACAAATACTCAATTTGATAACTGGACGGTATCAACTCAGCGTACAAGTAGCTTTACAGTACAATCGTTAGAATCAGTACGATAAGAAAAGTTAATTTAACACTTAGTTCTATTAGAGTATTAATGAATTAATTTAAAAACCTCAGCTATGCTGGGGTTTTTTTATGTATGAATACTTTTAATTATTCATAGGTATATGAGCAATTTATCCCACATTATCGTTAGGCCTTATATGGCGTTTATTTGAGTATGATAAGCAATATTAATGGTCGAAATCATCTCAGTTTGAATCATACTTTATAGATAATTTTCTACCTGTATTGCCTAAACAGTATCCATAAAATCTTCTTTAAATCATTAAATAGACTTTTTTAACGTTATTTCTCCTTCATTTTTAATTTTTTAGTATTTATTTGTAAATAAATAACAATCAAAACGAGCCGCAAAGTTAGCAAGAATAAGGGAGTAATATTTTTGTCATCAAAATCTACTATTAATGACCATTTTCTGTATTGGTAATGTCATATTCGAGAATTAAATTATTGGGCAAATAAAACATATACCTTAATTTAGTTTTCGGAGAAGACAATGCAATTTAAAACAATGTTTAAGTTAGGCACTCTTGCAACAGCACTAGCATTAGCTGGTTGTGGTGGCGATATTAATATCGCAACAGGTGAAGAAAGCCAAACTTCAACTCCTGTGACAGTCATTGATGCAATATCTGCACAGGAATCTGCTTATAGTTCATTTGCAACAAAAAATTCTAGCCTTTCAATTGAGGGTAAAGAGGTTTGGACATTAAACGGTTCTTTATCTCCTTCAACAAGTTCATCAACTATGGGTACGGGTAACACTGGTGGTCAAAATGGCGACACTATTGTTTTAGGTAATGACGTCGTTTGGGAATTAGATGGCGCTGTTATTGTTGGTGGTGACAAACAAAATTCAATCACATTAGAAATACGCTCAGGTACAACGGTCGTTGGTGGCAGCGACTCATATTTAGTGGTTAGTCGTGATTCGATGATTAATGCTCAAGGTACTAGCGTTGACCCAATCGTATTTACATCAACGCAAAGTGCACTAGGTAGCCAAGGTGAAGCTGGTCAGTGGGGTGGTTTAGTCTTACTTGGTAACGCACCAGTAAATACTTGTCCTGATTTAACAGCGTGTGACGCTGCGTTTGAAGTTGGTAACCATAACTACGGTGGTGATGACACAACTGATAACTCTGGTACTTTGCAATATGTTCGTGTTGAGTTTGGTGGTTTTAAAATCAATGACACACAAGAAATGAATGGTATCAGTTTTGGTGGTGTTGGTTCGGGTACGACTGTTGACCATGTCCAAGTTCATATGAACAACGATGACGGTTTAGAATTCTGGGGTGGTAATGTTTCAGTATCGAATGTTGTTTTAACAGAAAACTTTGATGACAGCTTAGATTGGACAAATGGTTGGCAAGGTAGTGCACAACACGTTTACATTCGTCAAGGTGACAATGCTTCTAATCGCGCAATTGAAGCAGACAGCAACAGCGATGCTTCTGCTAATCCGCAGTCTTTACCAACACTTGCTAACGTAACAATTGAAGTTGCAAATGGCACAAATAGTGGTGGTGATGATGCTGAAGGTGTTTTATTTCGTAAAGGTACAGGTGCCAATGTTTTTAACATGTTAGTTAAAGGCGATGTTAATTCTGGCGAATGTTTGGAAATTAACGATGACAACACTGTTAATAGTGCAAATGATGGCAATCTAACGGTTCAAAGCAGCTTAATAGATTGTGTAGAACCATTTAAATCAGCATCGGCAGATATTGATAGTGGCCGTAATTTAAGTCTAGACGTAGAAGCGTGGTACTTAGGTCAAACAGGTAACTTAGTTGGTGCATCTGACTTAACAGGTTTTATACCAAACAGCAGTTCTATTGCACTAACTGGCGGTAACGAAGATCTTGCGTCTGAAGATAGCCGCTTAGATGACGCTGATTACATTGGTGCATTTAACACAACTGACTGGACTGAGGGCTGGACAACAGCGATTGGCGAAACATCAGTTTCAACGGCATTACCAACGTTAACATCTTGTCCTGTAGGTACAACTTCTGAAGCTGTTGTGGCAGGTATCTATAAAGATACTAATGTTGATTTAGTCTGTAGCATCTCAGGTAACATCACTTCAGATTTAACACTATTAGCGGGCGAAAACGTACTTTACAAACTTGATGGCGGTGCGGTAATTGTTGGCGGTGACAACGAAAACTCAGCAATACTTTCAATTCAAGCGGGTACGCAATTATTTGCAACAGATGAAAGCTACATTGCTGTTAGTCGTGGTTCTCAAATAATGGCGAAGGGTTCTGCAACTGCACCAATCGTTATGACATCTCAAGAAGATGTGATTAACGGCGCGGTGGGTGAACGAGGTCAATGGGGTGGTTTAGTATTACTTGGTAACGGATTAACGAATAAATGTAGCGATCACACGGTATGTGATGTGGCGTTTGAAGTTGGTAATCATAACTATGGTGGTAACGACAATTCAGATTCAAGTGGTCAAGTTAGCTATGTTGTTGTTAAGTACGCTGGCTTTAAAGTAAATGATACTCAAGAAATGAACGGTATTTCATTTGCTGCAGTTGGTAGCGGCACTCAAGTTGATCACATTCAAGTTCACGCAAATGGCGATGATGGTGTTGAGTTTTGGGGTGGTGCGGTTAATGTGAAATACGTTTACCTAACTGACAATCTTGATGACAGCCTAGACTGGACAAACGGCTGGACTGGTAAAGCACAATTCGTTTACATCACTCACGAAGATGGCGCTGCAAACCGTGGTTTTGAAGGTGATAGTCACAAAGGAACAGGTGATACGCCAGTGTCTATGCCAACGTTCTCAAATATTACTATTTTGCCAGGTACTGATATAGAAAACTCAAGTGGTGACAAAGGCGAAGGCATCTTACTTCGTGTTGCAACAGCGGCTTCGCTAAATAACGTGTTAGTGCAAGGTCGTAAAGGTAGCACTAGTGAGACGGAATCTGGCGAATGTTTAGAGCTAGATGGAACTTACGCTGACCTCGTTTCAAATGTTAATGATGGCTCGCTTAGCATCGAACATTCGGTCATAGATTGTAATGAATCATTCAAATACAGTACTGAAAATGCAGATACTACTGACGCGGTTAATGTTGAAACATGGTTCAACGGTCAAGTGGGTAACTCAACAGCGGCTGTAACATTAACTAACGGCATGCCAGCGAATACTGACACTGTGTTATTAGGTACAGGTAAAGACATGAGCACAGCAGATAACTTCTTTACTTCAACTGATTACATTGGTGCATTTGACGGTACAACAGACTGGACAGACGGCTGGGTATTTGACGAGTAATAATTGTTTCCTCAATTAAATAACCTTTGAAAAATATAGAAGCCGTGGCCCTCACGGCTTCTACGATTAATTCGGATATAAAGATTTATTAACGTTTCATTCGAAACAGGACCTTAGGTATGAAAACCAAATCAATTTTTACTTTGAATAAAGTAAGCCTAGCAGTAGTGAGCACATTATTGGTTAACTCAACTGTATTTGCAGAAGAAGTTAGCACAGCATCTACAAAAAAAGACGCAGAATATTTTCCAATTGAAAAAATACAAATCACAGGCAGACTTCGTACATCTGCTTCAGCTGCTGTTGAAGAGAAAAGAGAGCAAATTGCTGTAGGCGATATTTTAGGCCTAGAACAACTATCACGAACGGGTGATAGCAGTGCTGCAGCAGCACTTCGCCGTGTAACAGGGTTAACACTAAAAGATGGTAAATTTATTTATGTACGCGGTTTAGGCGAACGTTATTCTAGTACCTCATTAAATGGCGCGCTTGTGCCATCACCTGATCCTACGCGTAACGTTGTTCCGTTAGATATGTTTCCAGCATCAATTATTGAATCTTTATCTGTTCAAAAAAGTGCATCAGCAGATAAACCAGCAGCTTTTGGTGGTGGACATGTTGATATCCGTACATTATCTACACCAGTAGAACCTTTTGTAAAACTATCGATAGGTACTTCATTTAATACAAATGATAGTAATGACGCATTCACTTACAACGGTGGTAATGATGATTGGCAAGGTAGTGACGACGGTACACGTGCCATTCCAAGTAGTGTTGGCCAAATAGATGATCAATATGGTGGCATTAGCCCAATTGATATTGTGACTGGTAGCGAAGGTGCTATTAATTTTAGTGAAGCAAGTGAAATTAACAATAGTTTAGCATCTGAGTTATATCGTGATGTTGACCTCGTTACAGAAAATACCAAACAACCAATTAGTACCGATGTTGCTTTTGGTACAAACTTTGATATCGGTGATCAAGGTTTATTAGGGCTGGTTGGGGCATTTGCTTATAACAGTGAAAATAAAAATTACGCTCAAACTGACATTGAACTAGACGGTGATGATTCAGTTGCACAAATTGAAAATCAACAAGACATTATTGGTACCGACTCAAGTGTTAAAATTTCAGCTATGTTTAATATGGGGTATGAAATTAATGATAACCATAAAATAGAAACCTTTACCACTTATCTCAGTGATACATCAGATGATGTTTCAATAACTATTGAAGAAACAATTGATACATTAGGTGAACCCAACGCATTACAAGTATTTGATATTGATTATCAACAACGTACGTTATTAAGTAACCAAATCAAAGGAACTCATTATTTAGAAGACCTATATGATTTGGAAGTGAGGTGGCAATACAACAAGGCTAAGTCCTCACGTGAAGCGCCTAGTAATATTTCATATACTTATAATATTGTATTTGATGACAATAATGATCTTATTAGTCGTAATTTAAACACGCAAGACGCGCCTAAATTTGTTTACAGTCAACTAGATGATGACATGGAAAACTTAGGACTGGACTTTGCGTTACCTGTTGATTTTGACGACATGTTATTGACGGTTAAGACAGGCTATCAATTTTATGAACGGACACGTGAAAGCTATGCAACACGTTTAGGCTTAGATGTTGGTCTAGGGCCATCTGATACTAATGGTGGCATTTTGGCACAAGAGTTTTCAGAGATATTTAGTGATGAAAATATTAATAGCAATGTACTAGATTTAGAACTAAAAGATGCTTCTACCGACACAGAGGACTATATCGCGGCTGAACAAAACGATGCTATTTACATGGGCGTTGAACTAGACTTTGACGATGAGTTAATTGTTTATGCAGGTCTGCGTTATGAAGACTTTAGACGAGTAACACTGCCACTTCAACCAAACGGTGAAATCTCCGATGAAGGGGGGCGTTTTGGTATTAATGATTATATTGTGCAAGAAGATGGCCTATTTCCATCATTGTCAGTAACGTATAAAGGAGATGATTTAAGTCAATGGCGTGCTGCTATCAGTAAAACTATAGTTCGCCCAGATTTACGTGAAGTTTCACCAGTTAGATTTCAAGATCCTGTGACAGGTTTTGATTTCTTTGGTAATCCTGAATTAGAAAGCTCAGATATCTACAATATCGATGTACGCTGGGAATATTATAGTGAAATAGGTAACAACTTTAGTATTGGTGCATTTTATAAAGATATTGATGCGCCTATTGAACCTATTCAACGCATTAGTGAAGCAGGACGTCAGTTAAAATTCTTTAATGCAAATTCTGGTGTTATTTATGGCATTGAAACTGAAGTCTTACAAGATTTAGCTTTTTTAGGCGATGCTAACAGTATTTTACAACAGTTCTTTATTAGTGCTAACTTGACGTTAAGTGATTCTGAAATTAAAATTTCACCAAACGGTGAGATTGATCCAACCAATCAAAAACGCCGCATGACAGGCCATTCAGAATGGGTGACGAACTTCCAAGTTAACTTTGATTCTAAAAATCAGGCACATAGTGCAACCTTAGTATATAACGTTTCTGGTGACAGGATTGTTTATGGCGGCCGTGGCGGTTTAGATGATGTGTTTGAGCAACCATTTCATAGTTTAGATTTTACTTATAAGTATTTTCACACCGATAACTTTTCTTTTAAATTTAAAGCAGGCAATTTGTTGGGTGAAAAAAATTCTTACGAGCAACAAGGTGTTGAAGTTTATCAACAAGATCCTGATTCTAAATTTAGCGTGCAATTAAGTTATAAATATTAAGCATGTATCAGCAAAGTTAGCCCAAAAGACCACTATTTATTAGTGGTTTTTTTTGTTCCCCCTCATACAATCGCATCATCAATGTTTATGGTTTAATGATCATGAATGTAGAATTAAATTTGTATTCTGTAGAGAGTAATATAAAAGAAGTGTGTGTTATTTGTGCTAGTGATAAATGACAGGATGTTTCACAGCCTGTCATTTAGTATTTTTAATAGACGTTAAAAGTTTGTACTTTTTTCAGGGATATTCTTCAAAATAGCTAACGTGAGTTGCCAGAAACGATCAACTGTATCTATCAATACTTTTTCGTCTGGTGAATGTGGGAAGCGAATTGTTGGACCATAAGAAACCATATCCCAATGTGGATAAGCGTCTTTAAATAATCCACATTCTAATCCTGCATGAATTACCATCACTTTAGGAATTTCGCCAAACAATTCTTGATAGGTATCGCGTACAACACTCATAGCTTGTGAGCTGGTATCTGGTTTCCAACCGGGATAAGCACCGCTAAAACTCACAGAAGCGCCAGCTAATGAAAATATTGAACCAACGGTGTTTTGAACATCAATACGGCGTGAATCCATTAATGAGCGAATTAAACATTGAACGCTAACGTGTTTTTGGCGAGTTTGAATAACACCAATATTGTTAGAGGTTTCAACAACGCCTTCGATTTCATCACTCATGCGGTAAACACCATGAGGTACACCGTAAATAGCTGCTAATAGGCGAGTTTGAAAGTCACGAGTAAACACCTGTGATTCAGGTTCACTAGCGTCTACAAATATGGCTAAATCTGGTTCAACGCTACTTAACTCATGTTTGAAAATTGTACACCACGCTTGAACATCTGTTTCAAAGTCTTTTAGGTGTTCTTTAGGGATAAGTAATTCAGCACTTGCTTCACGTGGTAGGGCGTTACGTAAACTGCCACCATCAATGCTCACTAGGCGCACATCAAATTTTGGCGCTAATTCAAATAACACGCGAGTAAGTAATTTGTTGGCATTAGCACGGCCCAAATGAATATCGACACCAGAATGTCCGCCTTTTAATCCTTCAATTACCAAACTGACGGCAGTGTGGTTTTCTGGTGCGTTTTCAAATTCAATATCAAACTTTGCAGTAGCATCGATGCCGCCTGCACAGCCCATATAAACTTCACCTTCATCTTCAGAATCGGTATTTAGTAATATTTCGCCATCAAAAAAACCTGCTTCAACACCAAAAGCACCAGTCATGCCAGCTTCTTCGTCAACCGTTAATAAGGCTTCTAATGGTCCATGTTCAATAGTGTTGTCGCCAAACACAGCTAAAATGGCACATAAACCGATACCGTTGTCGGCACCTAGAGTTGTTCCATCTGCGGTAACCCAGTCGCCATCGATATAAGGTTTGATAGGATCTGTGTTGAAGTTATGTTTTTTATCATTATTTTTTTGCGGCACCATATCAAGATGCGCTTGCATAATAACGCCTTTACGATTTTCATAACCTGTCGTAGCTGGTTTTTTGATAATGATGTTACCCACAGTATCACGCACTACATTCAGGCCTTTGTCATTAGCCCAGTTGACAATATATTCTGCCAATTGTTCTTCATGTTTTGAAGGGTGTGGAATTGCGCATAATTGTGAAAACCAATTCCAAACGGGTTGTGGAGTTAAGGTTGATAGAGGCATGTGTGAGTATCCGTGAATATTAAAATTTCAAGAATCATATCACAAGTTATTATGGAGTGAATGAGCAATGGGCGGCTTTTCTCTCTAGTTGTTGGGCTTTAAATTGTAAGCAAAAATTTGTGAGCAAGAATTGAAATAAATTGTGTTAGCTGTTTAATTATAATAGTGCAGTTCATCGAACTAGGGTGTTAAAATAGTACATTGATAATACGTAAGTAAAGATTCATAATTGCACACCTTATTAATAAGATTAATTATTAATTTCAATATTTATTAACAATTAGACAGTACTTATTTAATGCTAGAAAAATTATTTCAATTAACGTCTCATAAAACATCACTTCAACAAGAATTCGTTGGCGGTATCACGACGTTTTTTTCTATGGCTTATATTCTATTTATTAACCCAGTGATTCTTGAAAATGCTGGCATGGATAAAGGGGCTGTTTTTGTTGCAACATGTTTAGCTGCAACTCTCGGTTGCTTAATGATGGGACTGTTAGCCAATTATCCGATAGCACTAGCACCAAGTATGGGATTAAACGTATTTTTTACCTATACCGTTGTTCTCGAAATGGGATATAGCTGGCAAGTCGCCTTAGGTGGAGTGTTTATATCTGGTGTAGTGTTTGTTGCATTTAGCTTACTGTACTGGCGGGCTAAAATAATAGATTTAATACCAGAGCCTTTACGGCAAGGAATTGCGATTGGTATTGGCTTTTTTATGGCAGTTATTGCACTTAAGATTGCTGGTATTGTTATTATAAATGATGACAATCACTTATCGATGGGTAATTTATTCTCATTTCCTGCATTAATGTGGGGCCTTGGCATGATGATTATTGTTGGATGTGCGGCTCGAGGTATTCGTGGTGGTATTTTAATTTCGATATTGACTGTCACCATCATCGCTATTTTTATGGGCAACAGTACGATTGATGCGATTGTTAGTTTACCACCTAATATGACCGCTACTTATTTACAATTAGACATACAAGGAGCATTAGATATTAGTTTAATTAGTGTCGTGTTTGCATTTCTGTTTGTTGATTTATTTGATACTTCAACCAGTTTGGTCTCAGTGGCAAAACGTGGTGGACTATTGAATACCGCGGGTCGTTTTCCTCGTTTTGGTCGTGCTTTATTTTCTGATGCAATAGCGACTATTGCAAGTGCGTTGTTTGGTACGTCGACTACAACAGCTTACATAGAAAGTACCGCTGGAGTTGCTGCTGGTGGCCGTACAGGATTAACCTCGGTTATAACGGGGCTTTGTTTTTTACTCGCTATATTCTTCTTTCCACTTTCTCAAGCTGTGCCACTAGCAGCAGCATCGTCGCTTATTTTCTATATTGCGACCTTGATGTTAGCTAACTTAATTAATGTTGAGTGGGAAGATTTAACGGAAGCCATTCCAGTCGTTATTACTGCCTTGGTCATGCCTTTAACGTTGTCTATTGCTAACGGTATTGCGTTTGGGTTTATTAGTTATTGCGCTATAAAAATTGCAGCAGGGCGTTATCATCAATTAAATCTATTAGTCTTAGCGATAGCTATTCTGTTTGGTGTTAGCTTTTATTTCGGTTAAGTCACAATATATTACCTAACCGAAATACTAATTATTTAGGATTATGGAGTTCGATCACTGTTGATGTGATTTTCCCATTACTTAGTGTTGTAGTTAATTCATCACCTAATGAAAGTTGCGTTACATCTTTCACTACTTTGTTTTTTGAATCAAAACTAATACTAAACCCACGTTCAAGTGTCGCTAGTGGACTGACTGTATTTAGTTCTCGTATTAATCCCTGATATTTAGCAGTTTTACTTGCTAACAATTGTGTCATTGCTTGTTTTAATCGAAGCGATAGTTGGTGATTATGCGCTATTTTATGCGGAATTTTTATTTGTGGTGATTGACGTAATAAACGCTGATATAAATTATTTAATCGATGTTGTGCATTATTGAGTTGAGCCGTCATTAATATCGTTAATTGATGTTGTAGTTCATCTGTTAATTGGGCTTGTTGTGCTAATTTGAATTTAGGATCTTGGGCTTTTAACCGCGTAGCTAATTGTAATAAGCGTTGATGATGTTGATGCATATTATTTGTCATGACGTGCTGTAATTGTTGTGACAAAAATTGAATCTTTTGATGTTGCTGCTCGTTACTAACACTGGCTATTTCTGCGGCAGCAGAGGGTGTTGGCGCGCGGTAATCACTAACAAAATCAGCGATAGTGATATCTACTTCATGGCCAACGGCGCTAATAATCGGTAGCGTTGAGTTAAAAATACTATGCGCTAAAGCTTCATCATTAAAACACCATAAATCTTCTAATGAACCACCGCCTCTTGTTAATATGATTAAATCAACTTCATCGCGTTGATTGGCGGTATTGATTGCTTGAATTATTGACGTCGCGGCTTGGGCGCCTTGTACTTGAGTAGGGTATATAACCACTTCAATTAAAGGGTTACGTCGTTTTAATACAGTTAAAACATCATGAATAGCAGCGCCTGTTGGACTGGTGATAATACCAATTTTTTGTATATCAGTTGGCAGTTGCTTTTTATGTTCTGTACTAAACAATCCTTGAGCAGCAAGGTCGCATTTCAATTGTTCAAACTGTTGTTGTAATAGACCATCTCCAGCCATATTCATTACATCAACTAATAATTGATAATCGCCTCGGGGTTCATATACGCTGACATTGGCTTTAACGATAATTTGTTGACCATTTTGAGGTCTAAACTTAACGCTACGATTACGGCCTTTAAACATGGCACATTTTATTTGTGATCGAGCATCTTTAAGAGTGAAATACCAATGACCTGAAGACGCTGCAACAAAATTAGATATTTCAGCATTAACCCAAACTCGGCCAAAATTTCCCTCAAGTAAACGTTTGATTTCGTTATTTAAGGTCGAAATATTATAAATGTTATTTGATGGGGCATTATTCATAGCAAGGTCAACAAGATTAGTGATGATTGAAGTCTATAGGGATGGGCAATTGGAGACAACTTTTTATCTTGTAATGATAAAATTAAGTTATAAAAGGCGACAGGGCATCGCCTTTTATCGAGTATTACAAATTTAACTAATCTTTATCTTTCATTTGTAAAACACGTTCACGTAAAAAATCCATACCTGGCTTTTCTTCTAATAATTCTTTTTTCGTCAATCCTGTTAACTCATGTGGAAAAACTAACCATTCATTGGTTTCATAGAGATAAAAATCAGGGGTTTGATCTGTTTGATTATTTTCAGGTTTGAAGTACGGAGTCGCTATTTTCATTATTGGTGTATTTTTACGACATTTTTTGGTGATGTCTTCAATAACTTGAGCAACACTCAGTCCTGTATCGTATACATCATCAACAATAAGAAGAGTATCTTCTGAATTAACATTACGGATAATGTAATCTAACCCATGAACTCGAACATTAGATACACGTTCTGCTATACCAGTATAAGAAGACGTTCGAATAGAAATATGATCAGATTTGACATCAAAGAAATCTAATAACTCTTGAACTGCAATTCCTACTGGGGTGCCACCACGCCATACGCCGATAATATAATTTGGTCTACAGCCACTGTCTAATACTTTTAATCCAAGCTTGTAAGAATCATCTAATAACGTTTGAGCATCGATGTATTTTTTAGTCATTATTTTTCCTGCTGGAATGTTCAATTAATTAAATTTTTGTGAATCATTACTATATCAAACCATCAGTATAAAATTCAGATTTATGTCAATTGAAACTAAATGTTGTGGTGTAAGTAGTGTTTTTATAAGTTAATTGTGAAAAATATAGGATATTTTACAAATTAATAGTAAATATTGATTGTTGTTAGGGGGATGATTCTCTATAATATGTCGGCAATATTTAGACCCTTTTTAACCTATTTTGGTGAGATGTTGCAATGCTAAGAATCGCTCAAGACGCTTTAACTTTCGATGATGTTCTACTAGTTCCAGGACATTCAACTGTGCTGCCACACACGGCAGACCTTCGCACAAAACTAACCCAAACAATCGACTTAAACATTCCAATGCTATCTGCATCTATGGATACTGTTACTGAAGCTCGTTTAGCTATCGCACTCGCTCAAGAAGGCGGTATCGGTTTTATTCATAAGAATATGACAATTGAGCAACAAGCTCATGAAGTTGAATTAGTTAAAAAGTATGAGGCTGGTGTTGTGTCAGCACCTGTTACTGTTGGCCCTGAAGTTACTATTCGTGAAATTAACGAAATGCGTGAAAACCTAGGGTTCGCTGGTTTTCCTGTTGTTGATACAGAAAAAAATGTATTAGGTATTATTACTTCTCGTGATGTTCGTTTTGCTACAGACTTAACAAAGCCATGTTCTGCATTAATGACGCCGAAAGAAAAACTAATCACAGTTATGGATCCAACGGATTCTGAAAATGTTTTACATTTAATGCATGAAAATCGTATTGAAAAAATTCTAGTTGTTGATGCTGCATTCAAATTGCAAGGCATGATCACGGTTAAAGATTTTCAAAAAGCAGAAGAAAAACCAAATGCATGTAAAGATGCCCAAGGTAGCTTACGCGTTGGCGCAGCCGTTGGTTGTGGTGCAGGTACTGACGAACGTATTGCTGCATTAGTAGCTGCTGGCGTTGATGTATTATTAATTGATACGTCTCATGGTCATTCTCAAGGTGTATTAGATCGCATCAAACAAACACGCAATGAATATCCTGATTTACAAATCATTGGTGGTAACGTTGCTACTGGCGCTGGTGCATTAGCGATTGCTGATGCTGGTGCTAATGCTGTTAAAGTAGGAATAGGCCCGGGTTCAATTTGTACAACTCGTATCGTTACAGGTGTTGGTGTTCCACAAATTACAGCTGTTTCTGATGCTGTAGATGCACTTGAAGGTCGCGGTATTCCAGTTATTGCTGATGGCGGTATTCGTTTCTCTGGTGATATTGCTAAAGCATTAGTGGCTGGTGCAAGCTGTGTAATGATGGGTTCAATGTTTGCTGGTACTGAAGAAGCTCCGGGTGACGTTGAATTATATCAAGGCCGTTATTTCAAATCATACCGCGGTATGGGTTCTATTGGCGCCATGGATCAAGATGATGGTTCATCTGATCGTTACTTCCAAACAAGCAAAGAAGCGTCTAAGTTAGTGCCAGAAGGCATTGAAGGCCGTGTTGCTTATAAAGGTCCAATTACTAATATCATCCATCAACAACTTGGTGGTATTCGAAGCGCTATGGGCCTAACAGGTTGTGGCACTATTGAAGCGTTAGGGACAAAAGCACAATTTGTAAAAATTACGTCTGCTGGCATGGGTGAGTCTCATGTACATGATGTAACAATTACAAAAGAAGCGCCAAACTACCGTATGGGCTAATTGCTGTATTACATTTTAAAAAGGCGCTAAACGCATTAGCGCCTTTTTTATTACTGATTAAAAACATTGTTAAAGGGTAAATCATGAGCAACATACATGACCATCGCATACTTATTTTAGATTTTGGTTCTCAATATACACAACTTATTGCGCGTCGTATTCGTGAACTTGGCGTTTACTGCGAACTTTGGGGCTGGGATGTTAGCGAAGAAAAAATTCGCGAATTCAACCCAAACGGAATCATTTTATCGGGCGGGCCAGAGTCTGTTACGTTAAAAGATTCGCCGACCGCACCAGCTTATGTATTTGAAGCAGGCGTTCCAGTGTTGGGCGTATGTTACGGCATGCAAACAATGTCAGCACAACTTGGTGGTAGTGTTGAAACGTCAACTGAACGTGAATTTGGTTATGCTAAAGTTGAACGTGTTGGTGAAAGTGCATTATTTAAAGATATCGAAGATGAAATTACCGATGGTAGCGCATTCTTAGATGTATGGATGAGCCACGGTGACAAAGTTGCTAGCATTCCATCAAGCTTTAAAACCGTCGCTAAAACAGACAGCTGTCCGTTTGCCGCAATGGCTGATGAAGAACGTCGTTTCTACGGTGTTCAATTTCATCCAGAAGTTACACACACTAAACAAGGCGGTCGTTTATTAGAACGTTTCGTTGTTGATATTTGTGCGTGCGAAAAGAACTGGACTTCGGGTTCTATTATTGAAGACGCCGTAGCTCGCATTAAAGAAAAAGTAGGCGACGACGAAGTGATTTTAGGTCTGTCTGGCGGTGTTGATTCATCAGTAACTGCTATGCTTATTCAACGCGCTATTGGCGACAAGCTAACGTGTGTATTTGTTGATAACGGTTTATTACGCTTAAACGAAGCTGAACAAGTGATGGAAATGTTTGGTGAAGATTTTGGTCTTAATATCATTCATGTTGACGCTGAAAACCGATTTTTAGATGCATTAAAAGGTGAAGATGAGCCAGAAGCTAAACGTAAAATTATTGGTCATGTGTTTGTTGACATTTTTGATGAAGAATCTAAGAAATGTGAAAACGCTAAATGGTTAGCACAAGGAACTATCTACCCTGACGTTATCGAATCTGCGGCGGCTGGTACTGGTAAAGCACATGTGATTAAATCTCACCATAACGTTGGCGGCTTGCCAGATGATATGGAAATGGGCTTAGTTGAGCCATTACGTGAGTTATTTAAAGATGAGGTTCGCCGCATTGGTTTAGAACTTGGTCTGCCATACGACATGCTTTACCGTCACCCATTCCCAGGACCGGGTTTAGGTGTTCGTGTTTTAGGTGAAGTGAAGAAAGAATACTGTGATTTACTACGCCGTGCTGATGCAATCTTCATTGAAGAATTACACAAAGCAGACATGTACCATAAAGTAAGCCAAGCATTTACTGTTTTCTTACCAGTAAAATCTGTGGGCGTTATGGGCGATGGTCGTCGTTATGATTGGGTTGTATCATTACGTTGTGTTGAAACAATTGATTTCATGACAGCTGTTTGGTCACAATTACCTTACGAATTGTTAGGTCATGTATCAAACCGTATTATCAATGAAATTGATGGTATTTCTCGCGTAGTTTACGATATTTCTGGTAAACCACCTGCGACGATTGAGTGGGAATAATTTTTAATTAATTCCATCATTGAAGATGCCGAGTGTTACATTGCTCGGCATTTTTGTTTGTATTGCCGTATAAATAAAATGTTATTGTTGAAGAAATTATTATGTTAACTCCTGATCAATTAAACGAACTGTCTTTAGACGAACTTGATATCTACTGGATGAATGTTGCGCTATCGCTGGCAGACAAAGCCGAGCAAGTTAATGAAGTGCCTGTAGGTGCCGTTTTAGTGCTTGACAATGAAGTGATTGGTTCTGGCTATAATTTAGTCATTAATCAACACGATCCCTGTGCTCACGCAGAAATAATGGCGCTGCGAGATGGTGGCCAGTCAATTAATAATTATCGCTTAATCGATGCTACATTATATGTGACGTTAGAGCCTTGTTGTATGTGTACTGGCGCTATTATACATAGTCGTATCAAGCGCGTAGTTTATGGTGCGAGTGATTTAAAAACAGGAGCCGTTCATTCTGCGTTCGAATTACTTAATGATGATAAACATAATCATCAAGTTGAAGTGAAATCAGGTATATTAGCGGATGATTGCAGTGAAAAAATTAGTCAGTTCTTTATTAATCGACGTGCACAAATAAAAGCGGAAAAAGCAGCAAAGAAACAACAATTAATCGATCATACAGATTAAATATTATCGACCCATTCATTGTCGTTGTCTTCGCCAATAGCATTATTTTTACCAGCATCTTTACTTTTGTAGAGTAGTTTGTCTGCTCGTTTTAATAATTTCCCTAAATCAAAGTCATCCCCAGTTCTATGTAATACATAACCAACCGAAATTGTTGGTGTTATGACACTATCGTCATAATCGATAGATAAGTTATTTACCGAATGAGTTAATCGCTGGGCTATCTGACTTAGTTGTCTTATTGAAATATCTTCACACATTAGAACAAACTCATCGCCTCCCCAACGAAACAAATAATCATTAGCTCTAATTTGTTTCTTTAGCGTAACAACAATCGCTTTTAGTGCTCTGTCGCCACCTGCATGACCAAATTGTTCGTTAATCAATTTAAAGTCATCACAATCTATGGCTATCACTCCAAATGAAATCCCTTTATTTCTAGTGCGTAAAAGGCGAGCTGTTGCTGCAGGTAAATAATGGGGTAAATAACTTCGACCATATGCACCTGTCAGTGAATCTTTCATTGATAAGGCAACTTTCATCGATAAAATTCGAATTCTGATGAAATATATAATTGTTAATATTATGAATATGATGATTACTGCAAT
>CALJMY010000197.1 GCA_937981905.1 uncultured Enterobacterales bacterium | reverse complement strand
TAGTGCGACTAATATGAACTTTATGTTTGCTGTTGTATCGGGCACCAACCATTTCGATCAAAAGTTAGATGCATGGCAAGTTCCTAACCTTGATCGTGCAAACGGTATGTTTTTAAACACTTCACTTAGTACTGAAAATTACGATGCCTTGTTGATGAATTTGAGTGAACAAACCCTGCAAAATGGTGTGTTGTTTGGCGGTGGAGACAGTCAATTTTCGTCTTCGGCGCAGAGTGCTCGTGATAAATTAGCCAATGATTTTGGCTGGTTGATTAATGATGGTGGTTTAACACCATAACGCTATCAACAATCTTAGCCGCTTAATTGCGGCTAATGTTGCAGCTAGTGTTGTGCAATATTAGCTTTTAATTATTTAGCATTTAACATGTCTAAATATGGAATCATGAATAATTAGCTAGAAGCGTTAAATAATTATTTAAAAAAGGGTTATCAATTTAATTGATAACCCTTTTTTTATTACCTGTTTTTGATTTCTATAGTTTTTATCAGGTAGGCCTTATTGATTAAACTCTTGTATTCAAGTAATAAACGCCATTTATCCAATAAATACCATAACCTACTAAAAAGGCTGGAATAGCTGAATAAAAGGTAGCGACCATCGCAGCTTTAGGCGCTAGGGCAATAGCAGCGAAAAGCGCGTCACCATTGTTTGATATTGCATTCGCAGCTAGTGCACTAAAAGGTACAATGCCTTGACATATATTTATACCTGTTCGGTATTTGTTATTTTATAGGTCATGCTAAGGTTATGATTTAAAGTTTTTAAGAAAAATTTCATTTAAAAAATATATAAATAGGAGTGACCACATTTAAATATCTATAATTCAATTAATTGATTTATAGTAAGAATGTGTTACGTTATTTATTATATAAGTATTTTTTATTATTTAATGATTTACACGTTATACAACTCATTATGTCAATAATAAAACTGTATTTTAAAGTTTTAAGCATCTCATGCTATTTCATTGTTAACAGGACAGGCCAACTTAATGAATAAAATAATCAAATACCTATCACCTCATTTAAGCGTTTTAGCACTTTTACCTTGTGTGCTTTTGAGCGGAGTTTTGGCTTACGATTTTTACCATTCATACCATCGAATGCAAAATGCTTATGAAACTGAATATAATGCGTTTATGTCTCACGGTGTATTAAAAGTGGTTCACGAAGTTCAAAAAGAACGCGGTGCAACGGCAGGGTATTTGGGGTCAAAAGGGCAGCGTTTTTCATCACAACTAAAAACACAACGTCAAACAGTTGATGCAGCATACCGCCACCTATTAGATGAAAGTAAACATTGGACTTTGTCAAAAAATATGCAGTCTGTATTTGGTGAGTTTACTAGTTCGTTTTCACGATTAAATACTGTTCGAAACCAAGTCGACTTATTTAATATTAAAACCTCGGACGCCGTTAAATTTTATACTTCAATTAACGAATCTGGATTACATGGCGTTATCGTTGCCTCTAAATCGAGTTATGATTCACTTATATCATCAGAGTTATCTGCGATTTATAATTTTTCTTATGCTAAAGAGTCTGCTGGTATTGAACGTGCGGTGTTAGCAAATGTGTTAGCGAGCGGTTCATTTTCACCTGAATTAAAAGTTAAACACATTCAACTGATGACTAAGCAGGCCGTGAGTTTAAGTCAGGCGCTAGACGTTGCACCAGAAGAAATTTTCAATTTGTTTTCAAGAATATCTAACTCTTCAGCAAACGCCAATGTTGAGAAAATAAGAAATGAAGTTGCTCACACTAATAGTAACTTTACGGTCAATTCCGATACATGGTTTCAATATGCAACTGCAAGAATTAATGAATTAAAAGCATTGGAAGAAGAAGCATTAAATATCATAGATCACTCAGCACTTCGCATTCAGCAAGAAGCCGTGACTGTATTAGTTTTAGAATTGGCTATTTTATTGGCAGGTATTTTGATTACATTAGGACTTTTCCTGACCATTAATAATCGTAACAAACAATCGTTAAAAATTGCAGAAGGTATTAAAATTGCGATTGATCAGCGAGACATGACCCACGATATCGACATCGTTAGTTTTGATGAATTAGGTCAAACAGCACAAGATATTAATCAATTAACTACACTCTTTGGCGATGATCTTAAGCGATTCTCTTCAACATCAAATGATATAACGACTTTAACCGATGAGACTTCTCTTGTTATTGGGCAAAGCAGACAGAATTTGATGGAACAAAAAACACAAGTAGAAAGTATTGCATCAGCGGCAGAACAAATGAGCGTTAATGTTTCAGTGATTGCGCAATCAATGGAAGAAAATGCTATTTCGGTTACTGAAGTGGTTAAAAATGCACAAGAAGGTCAAGCAACGGTTAGTGATGCAGTAAAAGTTATTAATCAAGCGGCAAGCGATATGGAAGAGTCTTCAAAAGCGATACATTCGCTAAACGAAAGGGTTGAGAATATTTCATCAATGGTTGATTTAATTCGCGGCATTGCAGAGCAAACCAATTTGTTAGCATTAAACGCAGCCATAGAAGCAGCAAGAGCGGGTGAACAAGGCCGAGGTTTTGCTGTTGTAGCTGATGAAGTAAGAGGATTAGCAAGTCGAACACAAGCATCGACCGATGAAATAGGTCTAATTGTTACGCAACTACAAACTGATTCGTCTAATGCCTTTGATGTTATCGACAGAGGCCAAAAAAATGCATTACTTGCTTCTCAGCAATCAGAGTTAATTAAAATAGTATTAGATAAAATTACTGCCCAAGTGCAAAGCGTACAAACAGTTACCGGAAAAGTATCGGTAAATACACAAGAACAAGCGTCAGCTATCAATAATGTTAATAATAATTTGGCGACTATTTTTCAGCAAGCGATACAAAATGTTGCTGGTGCGGATCAAATTGGTAATGCGGCCTCTAATATCACGAACTCTGCAACAGATATGAACGCACAAATTGAACGTTATCAAACATAGATAACCTGAGTTCTGGGTAAATTCGATTATTTGGAACTCAGGTTAGATAATTTTATTTTTAATCCTGAGAATGGTCTTAAAATGGCAGAATGTACCGATAAATAGATATTTAGTGATAAATTGACCATAAAAAAGAAAGGTTCACTGACAAGAGAACCTTTCTTATTTCTAAGCCTTTTTTATTCATAAATGTTAAACGCCGTTTATCCAATAAATACCATAACCCACTAAAAACGCTGGAATAGCTGAATAAAACGTAGCGACCATAGCAGCTTTAGGCGCTAGGGCAATAGCAGGGAAAAGCGCGTCACCATCATTAGATATCGCATTTGCTGCTAACGCACTAAAAGGGACAATGCCTTGAATATATAACGTGGTTACTAATATTTGAGGGCCACAGCCGGGCAGCAAGCCAATAGCGAGACCAACGAGCGGCGCTAAAATAGCGTAATGTGAAAACCATGTTTTTAAATCTAACCCTAAAACACTAACCGCTACTTCATATAACACAAACGCAGCGACTACCCATGCGGTGACAAAATGCGTATCTTGCATGACTTTATTAAACTTTGAAAAGGGTGATGCTGAATCATCTTCACTGATCACATCTTGATAATTTTCTCCTTTTGATGACAGCGCCCATAACAAGGTGACAATAAAAGCGCCTAGCGCGCCGAAATAGGTAATGTATTGGCTTGAACCTTCAATTAGGTTGTCAAAATCAAATTGACCAGTGAGTAGCACGCCAATAATTAAACTGGGAACAACCCACAATTTCCAAAATAAATGCCCACAACGCTGTTGCGTTGTTAAGTTTTTAATAGGTGGTTTTATGTCAGTAACTACTTTTTTAGGTTGTAAGTAATTGGGCGAATGAATTCGGTTTACAATAAGACCAGAAAAAATGCCAACAACTAATCCCATTGACAGTATAATAATGCCGTCTATTGGTCTGGTCGCTAATAGTAAAAACGCCGCATCACCCATAGTTGCCGTTAATACAGCAACCACACTGCCAAAGCTTGCTTGTTGTTTGGTAAATTGTGTAACAACAATGATAGCACCACCGCATCCGGGAAGAGCGCCAAGCATAGCGGCAACTGGAATTTCAAAGTGTGGACGAGTCTTCCTTACATAAGCAAGGTCGAGCATTGGATAACGCGCCAGTAAGAAATAATAAATGTAGAGCGTGACGGCTACAAAAATAGTGACCTGTAAAAAAGCGTCTGCCAATGATTGTAATATGATTGCACGTAAATCTGGTACGCTAAATAACACGATTAAAATCAGTGGTATAAATAGTCTTTTATATTGTATTGACTGATGTAGGCGCGTTACATTTAATATGATTGTTTGAGTCATACTCTTACCTTTAATCTAAGTGATAACTATTATCATTTATATTATGGTAGTTTTCTTTTTATCACAAGACCAAATGTTGGTTAAGAATATTTTTTAAAGGTAGGTATGTTTTCAGGTAAAAACTTTGATGTGATTGCAAACAATGACGATTTCATTGTTATTAATAAATATTCCAATGTAGATTTTCATTGTAGTGATGATGGTTTAGGCATTGTGGCACAGGTGTCAGAAGCGTTTAATGGCTTGCATTTATTCCCCGTGCATCGATTAGATAAAATGACGAGCGGTTTGTTGGTGATGGCAAAATCATCGAAAATAGCGGCGTTGTTTGGCGAGCTATTTGAAAAACGACTGATGGAAAAATATTACATCGCAGTGTCTGACAAAAA
>CALJMY010000196.1 GCA_937981905.1 uncultured Enterobacterales bacterium | reverse complement strand
TATATTCTGTATTAGTTATAACTTTAGTCGCAAGTTTTTCAAAATCCGTTTTATCTAGAGTTTTACTTGTTATTTCTAAGCGACCATAAGTATTTCTATCTGAACTACAGAACGTAAATAACCTAAACCAATTTTCATCTTCTCTTTCACCTGGTGATTCTAAATAAACGGCAAAAGACAATTGATGTTCCTTAAACTTTTTAGGAACTGAACTAGGTTCAATAACTCTCCACATTCCCATAACCTATCCTTGAAACATAACGCCCCCATAAGCCGTGAGCAGTGCTGGCACAATTTGTTGTGCCTTTGTTCTTTACAGCAAATATGACAGTGCTGCGAATCAGCTTGATGGCTTGTTATGTGTTTTGCCAGTTAACTGAATTACCTTCTCTTAAGTAACCCCAAACCCTAACACCATCGGCATAAATAGAATATGGAACTGACGTTTGCTTTAATGCCACAAGCAATAAATCTATATGATTAGTTACTTTATCTGGCATTAGTGCTCCCTGCCTTTCAGCTGTCATTGCCCGAATATTTAACCACTCAATATATTGGTATCCACCAAAAATATGATAAATATCCGAATCCCAGTGAAGCCCAGCATCTTCATCAAGATCTTTACGCTGAAAATCTAAAACAGACTCAATTTCTTTGAGCACTTCGAATAAATTATTCCACTTCGCGTTATTTAAAACACAGGTAATATTATTAGATTCAATATAATTGCGTAACTTTTTTGAGGTATCAAGTGCCACAGCCATCCTTAAACACATAACGCCAACCTAAACCGCAGATTACTGCTGTAGGTTTTGCGCCTTTTGTTCATTGCAAAAAATGCGACAGTAAAAGCTGTCGGATTTCAGGTTCTTGTTATATTTTTTCAATTAGTTCAGCAACTTGGTTGATAGAGTCACTTCCATTTTTCCAAAACTTTTCATAACTAACACCACCATCTATTTCAATTAATATAGATTGAGCTTCTTTAATTTCTAAAAATAATCGATCTATATCGGAATTAAATTCTGATTTAAAAACTTCAATTCTTAGTCTCTTTAAATAATCAAGTATTTCAGATAATAACCATTTCGCGTCATCTAAACTATACGGCTTTAATTTTTTCTCAACATTCCAACGTGCATTAATATCAAAGAATTCTCTTTTCAAAGCCGTGAAATCTTGTTTGTCTTTTTGTGGCCAGAATTGATGGATTGCAGCACCAAGGCTAATTATGAATACAATTGCTGGTTCATATGATCTTTCAGCATAAAACCAAGCGCAACAGCCCAATACCACAACTACAGAAAACATTTGGCTTACTCGACGTTGCATACACTCTCCATGAAAATATAACAGCTTATTCTATGGCAAAAACCACGATATTTTTTCGCCTAAAAAAGAAACTAAATTATTATACTTATCTATTAATTACAAGGGATTAATGACTTTTAAATCAATTAGTACAACGTAATAGTTAGGTAAATACGGAAACTTTCATTAAAGGTTCTTTTCTGTATATGAATACAGATTTTTTATTAATGTGTTTTCATAAAAAAGCTAATTCAAATAATCAAAAAAGTAAAAAGAGACAGTCACTTTTTCTGTCATTGAGATTTAATTTAGAAATAGTAGATAGTTAATTTGTAATGGGAGTCTAGGATTAATTCTTTTGTGGGATATTACGGATATTTAATCGATATGAAGAGATACTTTCCAAGATGCCGCTGTGGACATTGGCCCTCGAACCAGGAAGGTTCAAGGCGGGAGTTAATTATTACCGCAGGCTTCCCGGTACATGCCGGGCTTGCACAATAGTAAAGGAATTAACACCCTGGGTATATATATTGGCTCGGGAACACAGAACACTGACGAACACCCCAGAAAGTAAATTTAGTATATGTCAGATACAACCGCTTGTTAATCCCATTCTGAGTTTTAATTGTTCAACCGCGCGCAGATTCACGCTAACCGACGAAAATATCTACGAAAAGCCTATTTAAATTTTTATGTATTTTCTTCACCTGCTAGAATGTTGAAAAAATAGATAAGTGAAGAATAAAAATGAGCCAACAACCAATAGAAAAAACATCATTAGAAACATTAAGCAAAGCATTAGATATGTCTGAAATAGGCGCAACTGCCAGTGAATGTCATGGTGTGCTTTGTGGTTTTATTTGCGGCGGCATCAATGTTGAAGATAATTCTTGGTCGGGTGCTTTTAATGATTTAATGAATGATGGTTTAGGATTACCTATCGATCTTAAAAATCTATTAAAGAATTTATTCGAAGCTAGTGTGAACGATTTTGTTAGTGGTGAATACCAAGTGAAATTAATGTTAGCTAGTGATAGCCAACCATTAAGTGAAGTCGCATTTTCTTTAGCTCAATGGTGTGAAAGTTTTATGGCTGGTTTTGCGATTGGCGATGGTTCTAAAAAGAAATTACCAAAAGAAATTAATGAAACCCTGAGTGATTTAGGACAAATTTGTCAAATTGATACCGACATTGATGACAGTGAAGAGTCGCAACGTACCTTTGAAGAAATTGCAGAATATGTTCGTTTAAGCGCTATATTGTGCTTCTCTGAATTTGGTAAAAAACCTGCACCAGCTAGCGATAAGAAGAATATTCACTAATGTTAAATCAATCATACTTTAGTGCGAGACGCGCTGCATTATTTGATAAAATTGACGATAACAGCGCCGCTCTTATATTTTCTGCTGATGAAAAAACGCGGAGCAACGATACTGAGTATCATTTTAGGCAAGACAGCACTTTTTTATATTTCACCGGATTTAGCGAACCAGAGTCTGTTTTAGTATTAATTAAAAAAGAAGGCGAACAACAAACTGTTTTGTTTAATCGTACTAAAGATGAAGTACAAGAAATTTGGCATGGCAGACGTTTAGGTCAAGAAGGTGCCGTTAATCTTTTTGACATAACGCAAGCGTTACCTGTTGATGAATTATCTGAATTATTACCTGAATTAATTGCAGGAATCGACACGCTTTATCATGATTTCTCTGATGGTAACGATGAGTTTATAGAAGGGCTATTGTCTGTATTAGACAGCTCTTTAAATAGCTCTGAATTAAATGATTCTTTAACTCATTCTGAAACTCGAGCGCCAAGTCATATTAATAATTTGCGTTTAATTTCAGATGACATGCGTTTATTCAAACAACCAGAAGAACTCGCTGTTATGCGCCGCGCTGTACAAATAAGTTGTGAAGCTCATACTCGCGCAATGATTTATTGCTTGGCGGGTAAGTTTGAATATCAAGTTGAAGCAGAAATTCTACATCACTTTGCCACTAACGGTGCTCGGTTTGCTGCTTATAATACTATTGTTGGTGGTGGTGAAAATGCATGTATTTTGCATTACACTGAAAATGAGTCGGTATTAAAAGACGGTGATTTAGTGCTTATTGATGCTGGCTGTGAACTACATGGTTATGCCGCAGACATTACTCGTACTTTTCCTGTTAATGGGACTTTTAGCACTGAGCAAAAAGCGATTTATGAATTAGTACTTAAAGCGCAATTAGCCGCGATAGAGTTATTAATTCCAAATAACACCATTAAACAAGTAAACGATACAGTCGTGAAAATTTTAACTCAAGGGCTGGTGGACTTAGGTATTTTAAACGGTGATGTAGACCAACTCATTGCAGATGAAGC
>CALJMY010000195.1 GCA_937981905.1 uncultured Enterobacterales bacterium | reverse complement strand
AGGTAAATAATGGGGTAAATAACTTCGACCATATGCACCTGTCAGTGAATCTTTCATTGATAAGGCAACTTTCATCGATAAAATTCGAATTCTGATGAAATATATAATTGTTAATATTATGAATATGATGATTACTGCAATGATAGTCATGAAAGTTTTATATTGTTTATTTTGTGCTTTTTGTGTTTTTAATTGTGCCGCAAGCACAGAGTTTTCTAATGTAACAATTTTCTTTTGTTGTTCAATATTGTTTAACTTACCATTCATCAGAGAAAGTAAGCTTATTACATTTTTATTAGAGTTTGACGTAATGAAGTCAGTGTATTTTTTTAAGTGATAAAATG
This sequence comes from uncultured Enterobacterales bacterium, assembly GCA_937981905.1. GTDB lineage: Bacteria > Pseudomonadota > Gammaproteobacteria > Enterobacterales > Psychrobiaceae > Psychrobium. The sequence continues at coordinate 2,552 of CALJMY010000195.1, read as the reverse complement.
CTTGTTCTGTATTACCATCAAGTTTATTAATCTGACTTAAAATTAATTGTAGTGACGAAATACTATTTTTATGGTTAATATTAGTCGCAAGATCTAGACTTAACAATGCATGTTTTTTAGCGAGAATTATCTGATTAACCTCAATATAATATTGAGCAATATTTCGATGTACTATTCGTAACAGCCTAATATTATTATCTCTTTCTGCCATCATTAATGATTTTTCTAACCATTTTATTGCCTGATCATAATTCTTTAACCTTTGATAAACAATACCTTTGACACGCGGTATGTAGCCATCCTTAGTATTATACGAAGAGGGGATAACCTCAGCTATCTCGATTAATGACATTGCTATTTGAGGATCCCCTTGCGGGTTTTTAATGTAAGTATTAACTAAATAAATTAGTCCTAGATATTCAGCATCTTTGTTTTTCGTTTGTCTTGCTAGTTTTATAGAGGTTTGCAGCACTGGAGTCGCTAATTCATGAAAACCTAGTTCAAGATAATTAAGTGCTAAACGGTTGAGGGCGACGACATGTCCACGTGAACTTTTAAATTCAGAGGCATACTGTTCCATTTTCTGAGCATACTCAATAGCGTTAGCATAATCACCCAGATTAAAATAAACAGCACTAATATAGTCTAAAGAGTCGATTAATAAGTCATTATGTTTAAGTTTTGGCAACGAGCCTAATGCGTTATTTAAGAGATTTGTTGAAGTAATAAAATTACCATTATTGTTTGCCAACTTTGCGCCGTAGGCATAAAACGGAGCTCTTAATCCATGGAATTTTTTTTCTTTTATTGTATTAATTATTGTTTCAAATTGTTGAAAATTTTCGTCTGAATTTAAATGCTTAATTTGTTTAAATTCTTCATATAACGTAAATATTTGTTGTTGGTTAGCATAAGCCGCAATTGATGTTAAATACAGATAGCATGTAAAAATAACAAAAAGGAAAGGAGAGTTTTTTACTAACATCTAATATCCATATATAAATATTTATAACAATGATTCAGTTTATATAAAATGATGGCCTGTAAGTTAACATTAAATTAACAATATGTATACTGAGTTAAATAACGAAATTATTACTAATACTCAATGATTATCACTCAGTATTAGTAATTTTTTTGATCGTATTTACTGATGACGGCTTTTTAAATTATCGATTACTTCTTTAAGTGGTACATCTTTACCACGAAGCAGTACTAATAAATGATAAAGCAAGTCTGAAGATTCGTTAACCAATTCTTCTCTGTCGTCTGTTGCAGCAGCAAGTGCAACTTCAACACCTTCTTCACCTACTTTTTGAGCCATGCGTTTAACGCCGCTATTAAATAATGACGCGGTGTAGCTTTTCTCGTCACGATCTTCATAACGTGCAGCAATCACATCATTAAGTTGGCTAATGAAGTTTAAATCAAAGCCAGCAGAGCCATCAAAACATGTTTGAGTACCTAAGTGGCATGTTGGGCCAAAAGGTGTTGCCATGATAAGTAATGTATCGTTGTCGCAATCAATAGTGATATCTTTTAATTCAAGGAAATCACCCGATGTTTCGCCTTTTGTCCATAAACGAGACTTTGTGCGCGAAAAGAAAGTAACCTTGTTAATTTCTAACGTTTTATCAAGCGCTTCTTGATTCATGTAACCAAGCATTAAAACCTGACCACTTAATGAATCTTGTACGATAGCAGGGATTAAGTTATCTACTTTTTCCCAATCGATATTTTTAATTTGATCTGCTGTTAACATATTCTGATCTCAATGTTGTCTTGTTTTAATGAACGTTTTAATTCATCAATTTCTATAATTTGTTTGTGGAATACGCTTGCTGCTAGTGCGCCATCAACATTCGCTTGCTTGAACACATCACTAAAGTGAGCGATTGTTCCAGCACCGCCAGATGCAATTAACGGAACGTCACATACATCACGTACTAAGCTAAGTTGCTCAATGTCGTAACCATCGCGAACGCCGTCTTTATTCATCACGTTTAATACGATTTCACCAGCACCGCGCTCTTGAACTTCTTTCACCCAATCAAGTGTTTGCCATTTAGTGGTGCGTGTTTTTGTTTCGTCACCGGTAAATTGTTTAACTTGGTAAAGGCCGGTTTCTTTATCAAAGTAACTGTCGATACCAACCACGATACATTGTTGACCAAACTCATGCGTTAAATCAGTAATCAATTGTGGGTTGGCTAATGCAGGTGAGTTGATAGAAATTTTATCAGCGCCAAACGCCAAAATTTTAGCAGCGTCTTCAATAGTTTTAATGCCACCGGCTACACAAAAAGGGATATCAACTTGTTCGCTAATACGCTCAACCCAGCTTTTATCAACAATACGGTTATCGCTTGAGGCTGTGATGTCATAAAAAACGAGCTCATCAGCACCTTCAGCAGCGTATCTTTTTGCTAAAGGAACAATGTCGCCAATGATTTCATGATTTCGAAACTGAACGCCTTTAACGACCATGCCGTCTTTAACATCCAAACACGGAATTATGCGTTTTGCGAGCATGCAATAGCCTCCTTAACATT
>CALJMY010000194.1 GCA_937981905.1 uncultured Enterobacterales bacterium | reverse complement strand
AGTCATGGCAGCACTATGGGGTGGACGATTCACCGAAGCAGCAGACGATAGATTTAAAAAATTCAATGATTCACTTAGATTTGATTACCGTTTAGCAAAACAAGATATTATTGGTTCAATCAGCTGGTCTCGTGCGTTGGTACAAGTAAATGTATTAACTGTTGATGAGCAAGTAAGACTTGAAGCTGCTTTAAATGAACTAGCTGAAGAAGTGTCTCAAAACCCAGCTAAAATATTAGAAAGCGATGCTGAAGATATTCACAGCTTTGTTGAAATGTCACTTATTGAAAAAGTAGGCGATTTAGGTAAGAAGTTACACACGGGTCGTAGCCGTAATGACCAAGTCGCTACTGATCTTAAATTATGGTGTAAAGAACAATCAGCTGAGTTATCTCAACTGATTGTTGGTTTACAGCAAGCATTATTAGACCTAGCGGAACGTGAGCAATCAACGGTTATGCCTGGTTATACTCATTTACAACGTGCTCAACCAATTAGCTTTGGCCATTGGTGTTTAGCTTATGTTGAAATGTTTGATCGTGATTTAAGCCGTATGCGTGATACGACTGCGCGTTTAGATCGTTGTCCATTAGGTTCTGGTGCATTGGCTGGTACTGCTTATCCTATTGATCGCCATGCATTGGCAAAAGATTTAGGCTTTAAGCAAGCAACGCTAAACAGCTTAGATGCCGTATCGGATCGTGATCATGTTGTAGAATTATTAGCAGACGCTAGCATGTCGATGATGCATTTATCGCGTATGGCTGAAGATTTAATTTTCTATAACTCTGGCGAAGCTGGTTTTATTGAATTAGCAGATAACGTAACGTCTGGCTCATCATTAATGCCGCAAAAGAAAAACCCAGATGCATTAGAACTTATTCGTGGTAAAACTGGCCGTGTATTTGGATCGCTAAGCGCAGTGATGATGACATTAAAAGCACTACCTTTAGCATATAACAAAGATATGCAAGAAGATAAAGAAGGCTTATTTGATGCGTTAGATAACTGGGGCGATTGTTTAGAGATGATGGCAATGGTGCTTGTTGGCTTAAAAACTAACAAGGCAAGAATGCTTGCTGCCGCACAACAAGGTTATGCAAACTCAACAGAGTTAGCTGATTACCTTGTATCTAAAGACATTCCATTTAGAGAAGCACATCATATTGTTGGTGAAGTGGTTGTTGCCGCTATTTCTCGTCAGGTTGCGTTAGAAGATTTCACATTAGATCAGTTAAAAGAATTCTCAGAAGTGATTGAATCAGACGTTTATCAGCATTTAACAATTGATGCATGTTTAGCTAAACGTGAAGTATTAGGTGGAACGTCACTAGCTAGTGTTATGTCTGCACTTGAAGAACAACGTTTAGACATTAAAGAATCAGCTATTGCTGCTGAAGTAGTGGGTAGTACTACTGAAGGTCAAATTCAAAATGCGATGGGTTCAATACGTTTACGTATTAATGCTCATAAAGCTGAGTTAATGAATGTTAGACCTGCTAGATTATCAGATGTAGATGCGATTACAGAAATTGTAAATCATTGGTCTGAAGTGGGTGAAACTCTGCCACGTACTCGTTTTGATGTACTTAACAGTATTTTAGACTTTTCAGTAGCGACACATGAAGAGCAAGTTGTTGGTTGTGCATCACTATACATTTACGGTACTGGTTTAGCCGAATTCCGTTCAGTTGGAATAGCGCCTAATCATGAAGACGTTGGTCATGGAAAAGCATTAATTGATCACATGCTGTTGCGTGCAAACAACTTGGAGTTAGAGCGTGTTATTGTGCTAACTCGTATGCCAGCGTTCTTTGCTGAGTTTGGTTTTGTTAAAATAGATAAATCAACATTACCTGAGAACGTTACTCAAGATAGCGAAGGCAGCCCTGAAGTATTAGATAGTGATGAAATTGCTATGGAATTTAAAGTTAACTAATTATTGTTAATTTTTATTAAAAAAGGCGCATTAATATGCGCCTTTTTTGTTTTTAAATAACTTAGATTACATATTAGAAAATATCATCATCGAAATGATTGTCTGTTGTGTTATCTCTCGATTGTTGTTTTATATTGACTGAATCAATATATTTAGTGGGTTGAGTGCCCTCTAAAAAATATTCGAAGCGAGATGTATGATCAGTTTTAGTCGTTAACAATCCAGTTGTAATATCAATACGCACAGTCTTAATATTCGCTGGTATTTTTTTAGGCTGTTCAGGATAATCTTGTAATGCCACATTCATAAAGTCAATCCAAGCAGGCATAGCACTTTTAGCGCCTGATTCAGCACCTTTAATTTGTTTGCGACCAAGGTTACTATTAGCTCTAGTTTTACCTAAAGCACGAGAAGGGTTATCAAAACCAATCCATGTACTAGCAACTAAGTTAGGGCTAATTCCTGAAAACCATGCATCTTTAGAGTCATTAGTCGTTCCTGTTTTCCCACCAATATCTTTTCGTTTTATCGTATTGGCAACACGCCAAGCTGTTCCTGACCAACCTGTTTTTTTAGACCAATTACCGCCACCAGTAATGACGCTCTGCATCATTTCTCTAACTAAAAAAGCATTTTGTTGACTAATAACACGAGGCGCTATACGAGATTTATTGACCATACATTGTTGATTAAGGAAGTCGGTTGATGATGAATCAGTATCATTGAACGCTGCTATATATATTTTTTCTGCTGTTTCACATTCTGCACAAGCAATTAATGGCTCTGTCACTATAATACTATTATTGTTAGCGTCGTTAATGCGCTCGATATAATAAGGAGTAACTAGGAAGCCACCATTTGCAAAAGTGGCATAACCTGTTGCTGCTTCTAATGGCGTAACAGATGCAGAACCTAATGCTAATGATTCACCAATAGGGAGTTCATCTTTTTGAAAGCCAAATTTTGTCATGTGATTAATCGTATTTTTAATACCTAATTTTTGAATAAGTTTAACAGACATAACATTTTTAGATTGTGATAATCCAAGACGTAATCGCGTTGGGCCATTATAAATAGGGGGTGAATTTTTAGGGCGCCATGCTGCACCTTGTGAGCGATCCCATTGTGTAATAGGCACATCATTAATAATACTAGCTAATGTGAAATTTCTGTCCATGGCATAAGAATATAAAAAAGGCTTTATATTTGAGCCTATTTGACGTTTCGCTTGAGTTACACGGTTAAATTGACTCCTCTTGAAATCAAAGCCACCAATGATAGAACGTATCGCGCCGTCATGTGGATCAAGAGATACTAACGCACTGCTCACTTCTGGTATTTGTGATAAGTGCCAAAGGTCATTTCGCTTAAATACACGAATAACATCTCCACGCGCTACAATGTCACTGCTTTGGCTAGGCGCTTTACCTTGGTGATCATCATCAATATAACGGCGCGCCCATTTCATATTATCCCAAGGGATCGAAATCGATTCACCTGTTTTTAAAACAGCAATGAATGATTGCTCCTCGATGGTCTTAACAATAGCAGGTAATAAAATACGTACATTCTTAATATTTTTTAAAGGAGACGAAATGATTTGGTTTAGATGAGTGTTATCAATAACCTGACTGTCAAGTTGATCCTTGGCTATTAATGCGTCGATATCTATTTGTCGTTCGGGGCCACGATATCCATGACGTTGATCGTAGTTAATAATATTAGTTGCAACAGCTGATTGAGCAGCCGTTTGAATGCGAGAATTTACAGTTGTGTATACATTGAAACCTGTTGAATAAGCGGCTTCTCTACCATAGGTATTAACCATATGAGCTCGTACCATCTCACCAAGATATGGAGCATATAATTCAATTTTTGCACCGTGTCGTTGTGCGGTTATCGGTGCGTTAACGGCTTCTTCGTATTGCTTTTGATTTATAAACTGTAAATCGAGCATACGTCCAAGTACTAGATTTCGACGCGCTTTTGCTCTTGATGGTGAACGAATAGGGTTTAATGATGAGGGGGCTTTTGGAAGGCCAGCGATAACAGCTATTTGGGCTAAAGTTAATTCGTTAACTTTTTTACCGTAATAAACTTGTGCAGCGGCCCCAACTCCAAAAGATCTATGACCTAATGGTATTTTGTTGAGATAAGCCAATAAGATTTCATCTTTTGTTAATGCTTGTTCTATATTTAATGCGAGAAATACTTCACGAATCTTACGAATGTATGTTTTTTCACGGGTTAGAAAGTAATTTCTAGCGACTTGCTGAGTAATTGTACTTGCGCCTTGCCCTTTCTTTCCTGTAACA
>CALJMY010000193.1 GCA_937981905.1 uncultured Enterobacterales bacterium | reverse complement strand
GTTAGCAAAAACACGTGCGATAAAATCCTTAGCTGACGGTATTGAAAGTGATTTTCATCGTGTTCAATTTACCCCAGATTTATTACCAGCCGATTTAACAGGAACTGATATTTATCGTCCAGAAACGCATGAGTTTGAATTCCAAAAAGGCCCATTATTTCATAACCTAATTCTGGCCGATGAAATTAATCGTGCACCAGCTAAAGTACAATCGGCTTTATTAGAAGCAATGGCTGAACGTCAAATAACAGTAGGTAGTACAACATATAAGCTACCTGATTTATTTTTAGTAATGGCAACTCAAAATCCTATAGAGCAAGAAGGTACTTATCCATTACCTGAAGCACAACTCGATAGGTTTTTAATGCACGTAAGTATCGATTACCCAGATGCTGAGGTTGAACGTCAAATTCTATCGCTTAATCGCAACGAAGCATTATCACAAGAAGCTGTTACACCACCTAATTTACAACAATCAGAAATTGAAACAGCCCGTAATGAATGCTTAGCTATTTATTTAGCACCGCAACTTGAAGAATATATCGTTCAAATTATTATGGCGACCCGTCGTCCAGAAACATTTGACGGCGAACTTAAAAATTGGATTACTTATGGCGCAAGCCCACGTGCAACAATTGCATTAGAACGTTGTGCCCGCGCGCGCGCTTGGTTACACGGCCGTGATTTTGTAAGTCCTGAAGATATTATCAGTGTAACGCCTAATATTTTACGTCATCGTTTATTGTTAAGTTATGAAGCTGAATCAGAAGGTGTAACGCCAAGCCGTGTCGTTGATGAAATATTATCATTGGTAGCTGTGCCATAAATGAGTATTAAGCTTCCTCCGTTTACTGATGGTATTAATGTAAGCGTTAAAGAATTACTGGAATATCGCGGACGTAGTGCGTTGCTTGATTTGTCGTCTAACAGTCAAATTAAATCGCACATGGCTGGAACTTTAGTGGCTAAAACTAAAGGACGAGGCATGGAGTTTGATGAAGCACGTCACTATCAAGTCGGTGATGACATTCGCGCTATCGATTGGCGCGTGACAGCGCGTACCGGTAAAACCCATACAAAAATTTATCGTGAAGAGCGTGAACGTCCTGTTATCTTGTTGGTGGATTTAAATCATCAACAATATTTTGGCTCACAGCTGCTGCTTAAATCAGTTCAAATGTGCCATCTTGCCGCTTTACTAGCGTGGTCAGCTGTTGGTAATGGCGATCGTGTTGGTGCTTTATTGTTTAATGATTTTGAGCACCGTGAATTAAAGCCACGTAATAGACATCATGGTGCTTTAGCCGTTGTTGAATATTTAGCTAAGATCCATAATCAAGGCCTCGATTATTTCAAACAAAACAAAACTAAACCATTAGCGTTTGAGCAAGCATGCCTTCGATTACGCCGAGTTGTTAAACCGGGCAGTTTAATTTTTGTATTGTCTGATTTTACAAACCTAAGCGATAAAGCGATTAAACAATTACAGTTATTATCAAAGCATAATGAAATTATTGGCTGTAACGTAACGGATCCACTGGAAGTTGCCCTACCTGATAAATTACAAGGCACATTGGCTGTAACTGATGGTCAAAATCGTAGTGAGTTTGTTATTAACAAACAACGCCGAGAACAATATGTAAAACAAGGCGAGCAAGCACAATCGCTTCGGTCAACCATTCTTAAAAAACTTAATATTTCATTATTAACGTTTTCAGCACATCTACCACTACTTGATCAACTAGGTAATAAAAGCGTGAACAGCAAAGTAAGCAGCGAGGAAGCGTTCAATGAATAATGCATCCCTACAAGATTTACATGACATTGTATTACCACAAGCACCAGGAATATGGCCATTAGCTATTGGATGGTGGTTATTAATTGCCATTTTAATTATCAGTACAGCTTTTTTCATTAAGGCCTTAGTCAATTATTCTCAACAGTGGAAAATAAAACGTTTAGCGATAGCTAAATTAAAAACTTGCAACGACTGTAATGATATTAATCAACTCATTAAACAAGTGGCAATGCATTACTGTGATGATGTAAATATTTCATCGCTGACTGGAACGAATTGGGTAGATTTTATTGACCGTAATTTAAGTATTTCTTCAAAGTCAGAACTAACTGATATTAATAATGCTCTTTACACCCCCCACCATGCCGATTTTTTTGATCAATATAAAATTATCGCCGCACAGTGGTTATCAAATCTAAATAAACGTGCCCTTATTAATCTAAACACACAAACGCTAGTTAATTTAAATACAGATAAGAACGTTGAGAGAAACAATGCTAACCTTTAATTTACCGTGGATATTTATTGTATTACCACTACCACTACTAGCTTATTATTTTCTATCTGCTAAACCCCAAGCGCAATTGTCAGCTTTAAAAGTTGCTAATAATAGTGCCTTTCCTGATGCACAAGAGTCTGTTGTGAGCAAGTCACCGCGTAACTTAATCTTCGCTATCCTAATTTGGATATTATTAGTTGTTACTAGCGCACAACCACTATGGGTTGGAGAGCCAATCAGTTCTCCAACACAAGCACGAGAATTGATTTTAGCAGTTGATTTATCTGGTTCCATGCGCGAAGACGATATGAAGCTCAATGGTCGATATGTTGACCGTTTAACCATGGTTAAATCTGTACTTAAAGAATTTATAGCAAAACGTAAAGGCGACCGTATTGGTCTAATCTTATTTGCCGACAATGCTTATGTCCAAGCTCCACTGACTTTTGATTTAGACACAGTACAAACATTACTTGATGAATCATTTATTGGTTTAGTGGGTCAACAAACCGCAATTGGCGAAGCGATTGGTTTAGCAGTGAAACGTTTTGACAATAAAGAAAATAGCAATCGTGTATTAGTATTATTAACAGATGGTGAAAATACCGCAGGGGCGGTTACACCAGAACAAGCAATGGAGCTTGCAATTGCTAAAGAAGTAACAATTTATACTATTGGTGTTGGTAGTGAAGGTAACAATCAATTTGGCTTTTTTAACCGCCGCCCTGCTATTGATGAAAAATCTTTAACTAAGATTGCACTTGCCACCAAAGGGAAGTTCTTTAAAGCAACTGATACCGATGAATTAGAAGAAATTTACGAGCAGTTAGATCAATTAGAAAAAATTGAAGCGAACGAACAAACTTTACGTCCACAAAAAGCACTTTATTATTGGCCTTTGGCGAGTGCATTATTCTTGTCTTTTCTTATGATGCTTTTTTCAATTAACTGGGAGCGCCGTTAATGGATTTATTACTTATCGATTTTCACTTACTGCGTCCATTGTGGCTGTTAGTTATTATTCCAGCTTTGATTCTAATCATATTAATGAAGCAACAGCACAAAAAACAGGGGCAATGGCACCAAGTTTTTCCTGCGCATTTAGCTAATTTATTAATTGAAAATAAACCGTCAGCAACTCATAAAACTTCTATGACGGCATTAATTATTACTAGTATCATTATTGCAATTTCTTTATCGGGACCAACATGGGAGCGCATTGAACAACCGCTATTTAAGATAAAGAAAGCACAAGTAGTGATTGCCGATATGTCACTGTCTATGTATTCAACCGATATTTTACCAAATCGCTTAACCCGTGCAAAATTTAAAATTAACGATTTAGTATCACGTTTAGGTGAAGGTGATACTGCACTTCTTGCTTACGCTGGTGATGCTTTTGTTATTAGCCCTATGACGCAAGATGTCGCCAATTTAAAAAACTTAATTCCTGCATTAAACCCTCAAATCATGCCTGTTTATGGTTCTGCGCCTAGCTATGCCATTGAAAAAGCACTCGAGTTATTTAGCCAAGCTAACCATCAGAGTGGTGACATCTATTTAATCACAGATGGAATGGACGCAGCAGACGCACGTGAAATAACCCAATTATTGAAAAATACACAATTCACTCTCAACATTATGGGAGTTGGCACACCGCAGGGCGCGCCGATAAAATTACCAAACGATCAATTATTAAAAGATGATGACGGCAACATTGTAATTCCAAGATTACAAAGCTCAACCTTACGCGCTTTAAGCAAAACATTGTCTGGTCGTTATAGTAACTTAACAAACGACACTTCAGATATTAATTATTTGGTCTCACCTGATTCCACAGGAGAATTGAGCGATGAACAGCAAGATAATCAGTTTGGCGATGAATGGCATGAAATGGGCCCATATTTAATCCTATTCTTACTGCCCTTCGCTGCATTAGCATTTCGACGAGGCATTATTATTTCTTGTGTCATGGTCTTAATGTTAAATCCAATGGCAACATCTCCATTAATGGCTGCTGAAATTATTAAACCTGCTAAAAGCCAAGGGCTAGCATTACCAAACGATACTCTTTCTCCAAAGACTATTTCACCAGAAGCTACTTCCCTAGATACTTCCACCGTTGACAGTTGGTGGGATAATTTATGGCAGACAAAAAATCAACAAGCATTAAAATCTTTCAATAAAAATAATTATGAAGGAGCAGCAGCTACATTTGAGGATGACCAATGGCGTGGTGCATCACAATATAAACAAGGAAATTTTGAACAGGCACTTGAGTATTTTGATAAAGGAAAAAGCAGCCAAGATATATTTAATCAGGCTAATGCCCTTTCTCAAATGCAACAGTTTGACCAAGCTATTAAGCGTTATGAATCACTATTAAAACAAAAACCAGACTTCCCAAATGCGAGAGAAAATCTTGAGATTGTAAAACAGTTAGCTAAGCAAAAGAAAGAACAGCAAAAACAAGATGGCGATCAATCAGGGGAACAAAGCGACTCAGACGAACAGAAAAACGATGGTCAACAATCGGACAGTGATGAACAGCAACAGTCAGATAATAAAGACAGTGAACAACAAAAGAGTGATCAGCAATCTGATGATTCATCGGATCAACAACAGTCATCACAATCAGATGAAAATAGTGAGCAAGACAGTGAGAAAAAAAATAGCGAACAGTCTGATAATAAAAACGATTCTGAAAACGATGAACAAGGTGAAGGTGAAGAAAAACCTGAACCTAGTGATGAAGAAAAAGAAGAATTAGCTAAACAGCAACAAGCAGCCAAAGAAAGCCAGCAATTATTTAACAACGAAAATTTATCAAAAGATGAATTACAACGTCTTAATCAATTGGTTAAGAAAATCCCTGATAACCCATCGTTATTATTAGAAGCTAAAATGGCACAAGAAGCACGAAAACGTAAACAAACACGCATGGTAACTAAGGAACGTAAACAGTGGTAAATCAACAAACAATTAGGTTTTCAACCTTGCTAAATAAAATCATCCATAAGCAAATAATACGTTACGTCGCTCTATTCGCTGGATTGTCTTTATCCCATAGTGCATTTGCTATTACGTCGTTAACAGCGCAGTTAGACCCTAATCCAGCGATGGTTGCTGAATCCTTTAATTTAATTGTAACGGCAAAAAATCATACAAATCGTAATACGCTTGATACCTCTGATTTATTAAAGGATTTCATTGTTGGACAAACATCAGTATTTTCAAATACTCAAATTAGTAACGGAAGTACCCAGCAACAAACGACATGGCGCATTGCTCTAATGTCACGTACAGCAGGTAAATATACTATCCCCGCTTTTACGATTGATAATGTAAGCAGCAAACCTATTGTAATGACCATTATTGACCGCCCAAAAACAACCACAGACAACTCGGCAAATGAAGACATTAAACTTGAAACCAGTATTAACAAAAACACATCGTATGTTGGCCAACGTTTAATTTATGAAGTAAAACTATTACTTGGTACGGGATTACAACGTGCACAATTACAGCCTCCTGAATTAGCAAATGCTGAAATTAAAAAATTAGATGATGGACAAGAGTCAAGTGAAATAATTAATGGTAAACGTTATCGTACTGTTAGTTATCAATATGAAATACAACCAACACAATCTGGTGTTTTTGAGTTACAAGGTGCTATTTTCAGAGGTGATGTCAGTCAATATCGTTCTGGACGTTCTAAACCAATAACTTTATTGGGAGAAAATCACCAAATCACAGTTAAGTCGATTCCAAATGATTTTCCTGGTCAGTGGTTGGTTTCTAATATGGTCATACTTGACGATGAGTGGGCACAAGGAGCCGATTACCAAGTTGGAGAACCAATCACTCGAACTGTGACGCTATCTGCTACAGGTGTATCCGCTGAGCAATTACCTGATTTGAATATATCATCAGGTAATTTATTACAAAGTTATCCTGATAAACCTAAATTGCAACAAGGGTTAAATGGCAATATTCTGATTGCTCAAAATATACAAAAATTAGCGTTAATTCCTATTAAAAGCGGTGAAATAAACGTACCTGAAATTAAAATCCCTTGGTTTAACGCACAAACAGAAAAAGTAGAATGGGCTATTATTCCTGCAAAAACTATTTCTGTTGCACCACAAGCTGTATCAGCTTTTTCACAAAAACCAGAACAGCCACCACAAGTAATTACGCCTATACCTGAAGTTAAAGAAACGAATATTCAACAAGGTAATGTTCATAATATGACCCATTGGTATATGGCATGTGCCCTACTACTCACATTACTAGTAACAGCCATAAGTTATATTATTTGGTTGCGTAATAAGAACAATATTCTTAATGAGCCTGTGGTAAAATCCAATAATTCATCGACAAAGATTTATGATACACTTCTGCGTTCGTTACAACATAATGCCATTTCTGATGTTGTACGCTTGTTACCTTTATGGTTAAAACAAGATTATCAATTATCTATTGAAGATGAGTTGCCCCAAAAATATGGTATTACCATTCAATATAATAAATTAGTAAAACAGCAATTTAGTGCTGAAACCCAAGCTGTTGATTGTAAAGAATTAAAAGATTGTGTCATTGCTTTTACAAAAAATAAAATTGACACAACAGCCCCATTAAGCGGCTTATATACATAAAAAAATGTAATAAGTCTAAATTTTATGAAAGATTTAAAAAAGGTCTACGGTCTTGAAGAGAGATACCAAATTAATAAAGTTATATGAGGATCTTGTAGCGCAGTACCATACCGATTTATATCGATACGGTTATTGGCTTACTAAAGATAAGCATGTCACAGAAGACATTGTACAAGAAACTTTTTTACGTGCTTGGCGTGCTATTGAGCAACTTGAAGATATAAAAGCAGCCAAAGGTTGGCTTATTACTATTTTAAGACGTGAAAATGCAAGACGCTTTGAACGTAAGCAATTGGCTCTCGTTGATATAGATGATTACAGTATTGCTGATGATGATGAATCTCAACAACAAACATCTATTGAACATGAAGAATTGCATACTGCCATTAATATGTTATCAAGTGACTACAAAGAACCACTAATTATGCAAACAATGCTTGGTTTTAGTGGGGAAGAAATTGCAAAACAATTAAAATTGAATAAAAACACAGTGATGACACGATTATTTCGCGCGAAGAAACAATTAGCCGAAATATTGAATAGCCATTATGTAGATAAAACAGTTTAATTTTACTGAAATTTCAAATAAGTATTATGTCGATAGGACAGAACAATAATGAATACACTTAATTATTACGACTTAGCAATAGCAGACCCATATTGTACAGAGCCTGATTTTCTTAAAGCTGTGGCCAATGATGATGCTTTGCAACAAATTGTTAATGATGCCAAAGTAAGCGATAACATATTGAAAAGCTTTGTAGAAGATGTTCCAACACCGTCTCAACAGCATATGGATTTTATTAATAGCATTGTTGATACTCCGCGTGAAGTAGCTTCGGTTACTACATTACCTAAGCGTCCATTTAGTGGCGTTAAACCCTACTATGCAATTGCTGCGTCATTTTTAGTAATGACAGTAAGCTTATTTATGTTTAGTGATAAACATGAATATAACCACAACTTAATGACCCATGCTTTAGAGCATACTAACCATGGTCAAAGCTTTGCTGGTGCAATAGATAGTAGACCAACTTTAACTCGTGTTAATAACCAACTAGCGTTATATGGTGCTAAGCTAACTAATGTTGATAATATAAGATGGTCAAGTAACTGCGATTATCAAGGCGTTGGCGGTACACACATTGTGTATCAAGATAAAGCAAATAAAGTAAATGTTTTCTTAATTCCGAAAACATTAAGTTTTGACGATATCCAAAATCGTTTTGGTAATGATTTACTTAATGGATCTATTACTGAATTAGACAATGGATATTTAGTCGTTGTTGCACCTAAAAGTACCGACATTGAAAGTATTAGTTCTAAGATCGAATCGCAATTAGAGTGGGATATTTAATTAGTTAATTTTAGGTTACAATATCCGTTCAATATTAAGATGTAGTGGTTGTAAGTAGTTGATCACTACATCTTAATAGTTCGACTACTCCCACTGAGTTGTCGGTATACTATTAAGATAAACTTATGACTATTGAACTTCCGATCCTAGTTACCTTTATTGGTTATCTATCATGCATGTTACTTCTTGGGCTATATGCCTACAAAAAAACAAACAATCAAAGTGATTATATTCTGGGCGGCAGAAGCCTAAGTCCTGCAGTAGCTGCTTTAAGTGTTGGTGCTTCAGATATGTCTGGCTGGTTATTACTCGGCTTACCGGGTGCTATCTACGTTAGTGGTGTTAGCGAAATTTGGATTGGTATTGGTCTTGTTACTGGTGCGGCTTTAAATTGGATTTTTGTTGCTAAACGATTACGTGTTTACACTGAAGTTGCTAACGATTCTCAAACAATTCCTGAATTTCTAGCTAACCGATTTGAAGATACAGGCTTATTAAAAACTGTCGCTGCAATCGCAATTCTACTTTTCTTCACTTTTTATACCGCATCGGGCCTCGTTGGCGGAGCAATATTGTTTGAACAAGTCTTTGGTCTCGATTATTTTTGGGCACTAATTATTGGTACATCAATTATTGTGTCATACACCTTTGTTGGTGGTTTTTTTGCCGTTAGCTGGACTGACTTTTTCCAAGGTATATTAATGTTATTAGCCTTGATCATTGTCCCTGCAACTATGTACGTTGAAATTGGCGGTTCAGATGTCTTAGCAAACACCCTTGAACCATCAATGTTTGATTTTGCTCCGACAGCTGGAGTACTTGGTTTAATCTCATTATTAGCATGGGGATTAGGTTACTTCGGCCAACCTCACATTTTGGTAAGATTTATGGCGATAGCGAAACCAAGTGATGTACGTGTATCGCGTAACATTGCAATGAGTTGGATGTTACTAGCCTTGGTCGGCGCATTAGCAACTGGACTTATTGGCGCTGTTTACTTTGCGGATAAACCACTTGATAACCCAGAAACTGTATTTATATTTTTAAGTAAGGTAGCGTTTAATCCGTGGGTATCAGGAATTTTAATTGCCGCCATATTATCTGCGATTATGAGTACAGTTGACTCTCAATTATTAGTAAGCTCAAGTGTGATTAGTGAAGATTTATACAAACCATTTATCAATCCTAAAGCGTCAGACAAAGAGCTAATGCTTGTTGGTCGTTTAGCTGTTATTAGTATAGCCGTAATTGCGTTACTGATTTCACTAGACCCTAAATCAAGTGTATTAGGTTTAGTTGGTTATGCTTGGGGTGGATTCGGCGCAGCATTTGGTCCAATGATTCTATTGTCATTATATTGGGATAAATATAACAAGTATGGCGCTATTGCATCAATCATTACAGGTTCTGTGGTTATTGTAGTTTGGAAGAATTTATCCGGTGGATTATTTGATTTATATGAAATCGTACCTGGTTTCATCTTAGCATCTATTAGTGGTGTTGTTTTCACACTACTGACAAGCAGCGCAACGGAATCAATGAAAGCACAATTTAAACTGTATGAGCAACGTTTGAAATAGTACTTAAAGAATAGTACTTAAAGATAAGTTTTCAGGTGATGAATAATTAGCTTTATTGTTAATTATTTATCATTTAAATACTAAATTTAAGACATAAAAAAGCCACATTAAATGTGGCTTTTTTTATTATTGATTTTAAAGTAACAAGCGTTATTAGTTAGCTTCGTTATGTAAATCAATATTAGATATTTCAGCTTTGGCTTCAGTATCTTTTTTAGCGCTGTCATTACGTAATCCAGACATTTCATCAAGGTAATCTTGACTGATATTACCTGTTACATAACGCCCGTTAAATACCGATGTTTCAAATCGTTCAATTGTTGGATTTTCTTCACGCACCGCACTAATCAAATCATCAATGTCTTGGAAGATTAATTCGTCAGCCCCAATGTGCTTTGCAATTTCTTCTGTTTCACGGCCATGAGCAATTAACTCAGTTACCGACGGCATATCAATACCATAAACATTAGGGAAACGAATGGCAGGAGCAGCAGAAGCAAAATAAACCTTAGCAGCACCTGCTTCACGAGCCATATCTATAATTTGCTCTGACGTTGTACCACGTACAATAGAATCATCGACTAACAATACATTTTTACCGTGGAATTCGCTTTTTATCGCATTTAACTTACGACGCACTGATTTACGGCGTAATGTTTGACCAGGCATGATAAATGTACGACCGATGTAACGGTTTTTAACAAAACCTTGACGGTAAGGTAAGTTTAATTCGCTAGCAATTTCTAATGCAACATCACAAGATGTTTCTGGAATTGGAATTACAACATCAATATCTAAGTCTTCCCAATCACGCTTAATTTTCTGACCTAATTTCTTGCCCATGTTTAAACGAGATTGATAAACCGAAATCTTATCAATAAATGAGTCAGGGCGAGCAAAGTATACATATTCAAAGATACATGGTGCATATTGTGGATTTTTAGCACATTGTTGTGTGTGCAAATTACCTTCTTCATCAACATAGACAGCTTCACCTGGTTCAACATCACGCATGAAATTGAAACCTAACGCGTCAAGAGCAACATTTTCAGAAGCAACCATGTAAGCAATTCGACCATTATCTTCACGTTGACCAAGAACTAGTGGTCTGATGCCGTATGGGTCACGAAATGCAATCATACCGTGACCAATAACTAAAGAAACAGCCGCGTAAGCACCTTCTAATAAAGCAATTGTTCGTGAAATACCATCAAACACTTCACTTGGTGATAGTTTCATCGCTGGTGTTAATGATAGTTCATGTGCTAATACATTTAACAATATTTCAGAATCTGAATTAGTGTTGATATGACGACGGGCTACATTGAATAAATAATCTTGCAATGCTTTCGAATTAGTTAAATTACCATTATGAGCTAATGAAATACCAAATGGAGAATTAACATAGAAAGGTTGAGCTTCAGCAGAAGTAGAAGTACCCGCTGTTGGGTAGCGTATATGCCCTATCCCAATATGGCCTTGCAAACGTTTCATATGCTTCTCATCGAAGACATCACGAACTAAACCGTTTGCTTTACGAAGTCTAAAATTTCCATCATCAACAGTACAAATACCGGCGGCATCTTGCCCACGATGTTGTAACACCGTTAATGCATCATATATCGATTGATTAACAGAACTATAAGCTACAATACCAACTACACCACACATAATATTTCCTCTCTCAACATCGTTGAGCTTATTAAACTTGTTTCTGAATAAAACTTGAATTTTGTTTTATGAAATCGAAAAACCATTCAATAACAGCGCCAAATTCTGGCACTAATACTGAATTTTTCCACCAGTCAGAATTTGACAAAGTAGTGAATGAATCAATTGCAAAAAGAATTGCCGAGACTATTAACACACCACGAAGTGCGCCAAAACATAATCCTAAAATACGGTCAGTACCCGACAAACCAGTTTTAACAACTAATTGGCCAATTACATAATTAGCAATAGCGCCAATAATTAAAGTCACAATAAATAACGTTACAACCGCAACGGCGTTACGAACAATATCATCTTCAATTTGAGTTAAGAATACAGCCAAGTCAGCATAAAAAGTACTCGCTATAAAAAATGCAGCAACCCAAATTGTTAAAGATAGGGATTCTTTAACAAAACCTCTCGTTAGACTGATTAGCGTTGACAAACCAATCACGATCAATATCGCAAAATCTATCCAAATCATGTTCATTACTGTGATACTCCCTGCAAATTTGCGCGAATTTTACCAACATTACAAAAAATTCCTAGCATAACTTTCACCATTTATTAAAAAGTATGATGATTGAAAGAAATAACCACCAAAAAAAAACAATAAAATACTGATTATTAATACAATAAATTATTTTTACGTTAATTCTCCCTCAACTATAAATCTTAATTATTTATATTTGAGGGAGTATTACAATTGATGTTAAAGATTTTATTACTGAAGCGGATTGTATATTTCAATTACACCACTCTCTTTAAACTCACGTTTAAGTTGTGGTTGAAATTTAATAAGAACATTTTGGTTTAGCTCAGGACCAATAAAAACTTTATTACTCAAGCCAGCCTTAGGCACTCTTGGAACACTAAAAGCTGAAAAGCCTTTGGTGCGCAATTTCTTTACAAGTGCGTTAACATTGTCAGGATTACCAAAAGTTCCCATTCTAATAACCCACGCTTTAGCCTTTATTTCAACAGGCTTAGCATTTACAGGTTTTATTACATCAGGTTGCTTATTTATTTCTTTAGATATTTTAGCAACGTTAACACTTGATTCAGTATCTAATTGGGAAGGGGCTATTTTTTTTGTAGAAATGCTTACCGTTGATTCGGTTTGAATACTCTCTGTTGACGTTGATTCACCATTCGATTGAATATTCACTCGTGGAGGTTGGTGAATAGGTTTTTTCGGTATAGCAATAAATTCGCGACGTTGTGATTCTTTCTCACCATCAAAAATTTTAGGAATAAAAACAACTGCTAACGCGAACAGTACAATAGCGCCAACGACACGATTTTTTATTTGATCACTCACATTTAAACCTTTTTAAAACAAATCAATTAACCGCACAAAACTCGACTAAGCAGTGCTATCTTAACTGTTACTACTTTAAATAGTAGTAACAGTGTACGAAACTATAATAGAAAACTTAATAAATTACTAAGATATTGAAATATAATTCATTAACCTTATTTTAATGTAAATTTATGCTTAAATTCTAATACTTCAGCAACGGTAAAAAACGATCCAAAAACAATAATCAGCTCTTGTTCATCACTTTTATTTTCTTCAACATTTGTCATTGCTCTTTCTAATGCTTTTACAACAGTAGGAAACAATAAAGCCTGAGTATCATTTAAAGATTGCGCAAGTTGCGCTGAAGAAGCCCCCCTGGGCATATCTAATCCAGCTAAATACCATTGATCAACATGAGGCTCAATAACCGACAATGTTGACGCACTGTCTTTATCCCCTAGCATTGCACAAACACAATGTACTTTACTTGCATTTTGTCGAGCAATCCAAGCGGCAAGATATCGACCCGCTTCAGGGTTATGAGCGACATCTAAATAAACAGCAGGTTTATCAGATATTTTTTGTAATCGACCATTTAAGCTTGTCTCTTCAATAACCTGTTTAAGCTTTTCAATAGATAACTCGAGTCCAAGTTTATTAAACGCAGCAATCGCTGTGGCTGCATTGGTCATTGGTAATTTAGTCAATGGTAAATTTTTATAAACCGTATTGCCTTGCTGAAAATCCCATGAGTGATCT
>CALJMY010000192.1 GCA_937981905.1 uncultured Enterobacterales bacterium | reverse complement strand
CCGATAAAACGTCTTACCGTCCAATATGCCGAGTATTTATCTTCATTTTTATTTAAAAATTTAATTAAAAATTTATCTCGAACGGGATTACCTTCATGATAATTAATTGGAGTAATCGAGTTTCCATCTATTTCAATTGTTTTACCTGTAAAGATTCTAGTAATAGTTTTCGTGCTTAGTTCTGACATATCACTATGGCCAATAACAATGACTTCAGCTTGAGCTTGTAAAGAAGAAACTAAAACAAGTAAGGTAATAATTAATGATTTATGCATCATAACCCCTTAAAAAGCAAAGCTATAAGAGAAAGATAACGTTGTAATATCACTATTACTAATGTCATCTTCTGAGATAGCATCTACCAAACTTGAACCAACCCCAATTCGTGTAAGCATAACTTCTGCCTTAAGCTTACTTAATGGAGATAGCCGATACGATGTTCCTAAACTAATTGAATATTGGTCATAAACTAATTGAGCATCAGCTAATAAATGTTGTGAAGTATTAATAATAGCAATCTGTTGTGGACTAAGTAATTCTGTAGGTATTACGCCATTAGGAACTTGAGTATTGTCAACATCTTCGTATAGTTTTAAATTATCATCATCTGTTTTTGCATAAGAATAAAGTATATAAGGAGTCCAATTGTCTATTTCTTTTTTAAGAGAAACATAATGTAAAATACTACTTAAACCCGTTGTTATTTCATCGGTATTTCTAACAATATATTCACTCGCTAAGCGAAAGTCATTACCCAATGAAATATCAAAACCTAAATTTAAAATATCAAATTTAAATGCATCAGTAAATGTAGCTCCAAAAGCCTCTTCGGTATTATAGTACCCGATTCCTAATTCTGGTATGAGTTCCTGAAAACCAAAGGTTTTAGTAAAACCATCGTCATTACGAATAATCGCTCTATGAAAACCTGCAATATAAAAATTTTCATCATCTCGATAACTTAAAGCACCGCCGACAAAATCAATAGAAAAATTACTGTATTCACTTCCTTGATCGATACCTATTTCAGGAATACTATCCCCTAAATAAACTCTCCAATCTGTTTTCGATTTACCCGTATAAAAATCGACAATAATTTCGCCATCATCTAACTCAAATGATTTATTAACAGAGAGTCCAGTGAAGTCATATACCGGAGAGGCTGAATCTACTTCTGCAGGTAAGCGTGCATAATCATAGGTAATTTGAATATTTCTATTTTCGGAATTTAAATACCCTGGTATTTGTAATTTTCCTACCCTAAATAGCCAATCATTCGTTGGTCTATAAGATAGGAAAGCCCATGATATATCACCTTCAAAGCCTGAATCTTGAGAATCATTGGCAGATATAATACCTTGAGCTGTAAAACTAAATTTAGAATTAAATTTTACATCTACTTGACCACCTAAAAGGCTATCTCGTAAGAATGTTCCATCTTCATCAATATACTTAAGGTAATTATAAGGGCTATCAGACACAGCATAACCAACTGTGCCAAACCCAGAATGCTCAACAACTATTTCAGCACTTAAATAAGTACTAAATGTTGACAATATAACGACCAACCATTTAAAAGTATTTTTACCAGATATCATATTTCGAACCAAGTTAATTAGTAAAGTTAATAACGTACACTAAATATATAAACGCCTTACTCATCAGGCCAATTATCAATGATGGATACACATTGATCTTCAATCAAACATAATGCATCAACAATTTCAGGATCAAAATGACTCCCTCTACTTTGATTAATAATATCCATAGATTTCTCATGTGAAAACGCTTCTTTGTAAGGACGTTCACTTCGAAGAGCATCATATACATCAGCTACTGCCATTAATCTAGCTGGTAAAGGTATGTCTAACCCTTTAAGTCCTTTAGGATAACCTGAGCCATCCCATTTTTCATGATGATAAAGTGCTATATCCATTGCACAATTTAAAAAATCTCCACTTTCTCCCATGAAATTACCAGCTCGTTTTAAAATGTCATATCCACGTTCAGAATGAGTTTTCATAATCTCAAACTCTTCATCTGTGTGTTTACCGGGTTTTAATAAAATATGGTCTGGAATGGTAATTTTACCGATATCATGCAGTGGTGATGATTTTTCCATGACTTCAATACGTTGCGATGTTAATTCAGAAGTATAATGAGGAAGTTTTGCTAACTCTTCAGCTAAAGAACGAATATACGCTTGAGTTCGTCGAATGTGATTACCAGTACATTCATCACGAAATTCAGCTAACGAAACCATGACAAAGATAGTAGCATCTTGCAATTTATTGATTTCAGATAAGCGCTGTGAAACTTCTTCTTCTAGCACTTGATTATGATTAAGTAATGAATCTTGCCACGCTTTAACTTTCAAATGTGTATTAATTCTAGCCATAACAACGGGTGGACTAATCGGTTTATGAATAAAATCTACAGCACCAACTTCAAAACCATGCTCTTCATCTTCAACTGATACTTTTGCTGTTAAAAATATAATTGGAATATCACGTGTTTTCTCATCAGACTTTAAAATAGTACAGACTTCATAGCCATCCATATCAGGCATCATAATATCTAACAAGATTAAATCAGGTGGTGAAGAACCTGCTAATTCAATAGCTTTTTCACCATTGTTAGCCGCTTTGACATGATATTTATCTTTGAGTAATCCCATAAGCAAAACTAAATTTGCCGGTGTATCATCAACAATTAAAATCGTAGGTTTAGTTTTTAATAAGGACATTACTTATTTCCTATCAACATTTATTTTATTCTTATTAAGTAATTCTAACGCATCATCAAATTCAAAATTATTAATGCATGTATTTATACGTGCAGCAATATCATATGAAAACACGTTAGAAAATAAAGAATAATTATTATTCCATTGTTCTATAACTTCAACATCAGCTTCTAATAGTAACTCTTTCAATGTAGTAATTAAATCAGTTACTTTGGCTCGATGCTCAGCAGTGTCAATAACGGTTTCAACTTCATTAACCGTATTAACATCTATAGGTAATTTTTTAAGTTCAATAAGTAATAATTTCAAATCGAACAGAAAGTTAGGTAATAAGTTTACTGCCAAATTATAATCTTGATTATTACATACAGTTTCAAGTTTTTTAGCATCAACAGTTAATTGATTAGCGCCGATAGTACCAATAAGACCAGCCAACGAATGAGATAACAATTGAGCCTTTTCCCAGTCTCTTTCTTCAATAATTAACGGAAAATACTCCGGAAAATCTTTAAAATCATTAAAGAAATTGTTCAATACTCTATAATAAAGACTTACTTGCCCAGCTGAATTTTTTAAACCTCGACTAACATCCAAACCCGGTATGTTAATAACATCATCAGTAGCTCGTTTAATAGTTGGAGTTGGAACAGACGCAATATCAGATGATAATAGATTTATATCTAAAGTTTGTTTACTTGATAGATTAAGTACATTACTAATTGTTGAATAAAGTGATCGAGGATCTACCGGCTTAGCAATATGGCCATTCATACCAACAGTACGTGTTTTTTCAATCTCTTCACCCATGGCATGTGCTGTCATTGCGATGATAGGTAAATCTT
Organism: uncultured Enterobacterales bacterium; assembly: GCA_937981905.1. Lineage (GTDB taxonomy): Bacteria > Pseudomonadota > Gammaproteobacteria > Enterobacterales > Psychrobiaceae > Psychrobium. The sequence goes on along the minus strand of CALJMY010000192.1, from coordinate 10,823 downwards.
TAAAAATAGGATCGTTACGTAATAATTTGGTTGCTTCATAGCCGTCCATGATCGGCATTTGTAAATCCATGAGCAATACATCGTAACGACCTTTAGGGCTTGATAAGACTTTATCTACAGCTTCTTGTCCATTATTGGCAACATCAACATTAGCATGATTCATTTCCAAAAGTTCTATTGCTAATTGTTGGTTAGTTTTATTGTCTTCAATAAGCAAAATATCCAATCCAGCTAAGCTTAGAGAATCATCAAATGTTTCTTTATTATTTATATCAGTGTCATCAGTAATAATAGCGCTGAATATATTCTTTAAAATCTCAGGCAATACAGGTTTAGACAAGATGTGTTTAACACCGAATGATTTAGCATCTTGATACATTGATTCATATTCACAAGCTGATGCAATAACTACTTTTGATTGTTCTAAACATCCATTCTCTTTACATATGTTTAAAAAATCTCTTCCATCCATGTTAGGCATAATCCAATCGAGAAATATAATGTCATAAGGATCATTAGCTTCTAATGCCTGTTTAATCATATTTAACCCTTCAGAACCATTATGAGCTAACTCAATACCCTGCTCTACAACACTTCCTACCCCCATATCTTGCATCATACTTTGAAGAATAAATCTGGCTTTATTTTTATCATCAATAATAAGGACTTTTAATTTATCTACGTCAGGGACTGATACATTGATATAAGACGTTTCTGGAATATCAAAACACGCTGTAAATGAAAATTTAGAGCCTTTAGTCGGTACACTTTCGACATGAACGCTTCCGCCCATCAATTCGACGAAGTTTTTGCTAATCGTTAACCCTAAACCAGTACCGCCATATTTACGAGTTGTTGAACTATCTGCTTGTTCAAACTCTTGAAAAAGATTACTAATTTGTTCTTCTGTCATGCCGATACCAGTATCTTCAATCGAGAAATTAAGTATAAACTTTCCTTCATTAGAACTAACATGATCTATTGATAGTACGATGTAACCATGTTGAGTAAATTTGACAGCATTAGATAATAAGTTATTAAATATTTGCCCTAATCGAACAGGATCACCAATTAAACTATTAGTGCCACTGGCCAATATAGAAGGTTTAATATCGACCAGCATTTCAACGTCTTTATCTTGCAAGCTTTGCTTCATCATCGCTAATGAAGTGCCAATAACATCTTCTAATTGAAAAGTTGTTTTTTCTAATTTAATTTTACCCGCTTCAATTTTAGAAAAATCTAGAATGTCATTAATGATGTTTAATAATGCTTGGCCAGCAGTATGAATTGTTTCAATATAATTAGTCTGGCGAGAGTTTAAGTCTGTTTTTAATACGAGATATGCCATACCTATAATTGCATTCATAGGAGTCCTTATTTCATGGCTCATGTTAGCTAAAAATAGAGACTTTGCTCGTGTCGCTTCTTGGGCTAATTGATTAGCTTCCATTAACTCTTTTTGAAAATTTTCTCGTCTACCAATGTCTTTCTCAATTGAGGTAGACATTAGGTCTAGTGTTTTTCCTAAAGTCAATAATTCACTAGAACCACCGATATAACCAACACGAGCAGAGTAATCTCTCAAAGCAAGTTTTTCTGCCACTTTCGATAATATATAAATAGGCTTAAGTACAAAGCGTCTAAACAACATATACACTAAAAAAATGAATAGGAATGTACATGTCAGTACAAGACTTGCCGTCGTAGTTAAACTTATTAGTCGATTATTTGCTTGCGCAACATCGTTATTTGTTCGTTTATTTACAGCTTTCGATAATGAATGTAATGCATGCGCTAAATGAGCTTTTTCTTTATTATATTCATGACTGTATATGAGCTTATTTGCATAATCTAAATCAGGTTCACCATCTGAAATATATTCAAGATTTTTAGTGTCATATAACCCTTGAGTTGCCGCAAAAGCAACTTGTTCAACATCACTAAGAGATTTAAGCGCTAATTGAATATCTTTTAATAATTCAAATTCTTTATCAGTAAAATCAAGTCCCTTCATACGCTCAGAAATAGTTATTCCATCTTCTGCTTTAAATTTCTCATGAGGATGGTTTTTGGCAATAACATCATCCCAATATATAGCAGGATCATAATTTTTAGGAGGAGATTTACTACCATTACGTAGCGCTACAATATCGTAATAATAAAATAAATAACGTGTGTCATTCGTTGATATGTACAATCTAACAAGTTGAGCTAAACCAGAAATTTCAAGGTGTAAACTGTTAGTTAATTCTGAAGAAGATTTACTGTGGGACTGAGTAATTACAAGATCGTTATAAGCTTTTTTTACATCTAAAATTACATAATAGTTGATGCATAATGTAACCAATAACAACAACGAAAAATAGATTGATGTTTTAGACAGTTTCATTTTCTTCCCTGACAAACCATAAAAAATATAAAAACGCTTAATCACGTTATTTGTAATTTCACGTATTATAAATAACTACACTGGTAACTATCTAAACACTATATCATTTTTCATCAGAGATGAATATATAACCTATCGCCAATAGCCAAAATTCATAGCATCAGTATGATTTTTAAAATGAAGATAATCATAAAAACATGCATTAATATTAGTGTAAGTGACTAAATTTTTAATGCTGAATTTAGCTCTAACATGACGAAAAAATCAAATTTATTACACAAGTAAATCTGATTGCAGTACTTTTATTAATACCAAATAAGCAGATTTTAATGATTATTTTAAGTTAATCTGAGTTTATATATGCTCAATATAATTATTTGTAATCAATAAAAATAATAAGCTTGATATTATAAACGTCCATGCGTATTATGCGCCTCGAAAAAGGAACTTTGATATAAAAAGCATGGATGTTAATGATTTGTAAAGGAATATTATTTCTTTATCTTCCTCCGCTCTATTTACAAACTTCTCTTTTTTTTAATTTATTTTTTATATAATCATTAAGGAAAGATGATGAAATTACGTACAATCGCACTTGGCTTAAGCCTACTTTCAACTAGCGTATTAGCGCAAGACTACCAAACAGAAGTTAATGCTGATTACCTTACTGTTGATAGTTTTAATATAATTACCTTATCTGGCGCTTACTATTTTGATGCTGTTAGCACTGAAAATACAGCTTGGGCTGAAGCTGCGTTCATGGGCCGTAAAAACAATGTAAATTTATCTTATATTGATTTTGATGGCGATGCTGATGCAATTACTATCGGTGGTCAATTTTACAGCAACAATATATACGCTGCTTTAAACCTAAATTACATTGATGTAGATGGTTCTGATAGTGATACAAACATTAGCGGTGAATTAGGTTATTTCTTCGCTGAAAACTGGTTAGTTGCTATTTCTGGTAACGATGAGGACTTTTCAGATACATTAGGTCTTCGCACAAAATACGTAGCAAAATTAGATAACAATAAGTTCTTTAATTTTGAAGTAGCATATTCTGATGCAAGCGAAGACTTTACTTTTGTTGGTGACTACTACTGGACAGCAAAATCTAGTGTTGGTCTAACTCTTTCTGACCAAGATGGTTTTGATTTCGGCCTTCAAGCTTCACATTTCTTCACTCCAAGCGTTGCATTAAATGTAACTTATAGTGCATTAGAAAATGATGACCTTGTTGGTGTTGGTATTACAGGTCGTTTCTAAATTTAACTCAGATTAAATTAGAATATTGACTATAAAGCCGATGAAGTGATTCATCGGCTTTTTTATTTTATAACAATATTCATAGCACATGAACAATACGTTACCAAGATACATCTAAAGCTAAAAATAAATTATTATCTCTTTTTATTTTGTACAACAGCGCGAAATTCGCCTACAAATACGACAATAAGAAACTCAATCGATTCATACCTATTATTTATTTTATTCTCTTCTATTTAATCATGATAAATGTACCGCTTCACCGAATCTCAATAGACAAGATGGTTAGTTACTGTACTTTTAAACCCGATATTATTTAACGGCTCTCATTAAAAGTAATTGTAATTCATAAAAATAATAAAAAGAGAAATACAAAAAATGAAACAACACATACTCAGTACAACTAAACAGTGGATACTTCTATCATTATTACTGACATCAATATCAGGCTGTGGTGGAAGTAGCGATAGTACATCAGAATTTATCATTGACAATGAAACGCCTGTTATTGATGACGTACCTGTCGTTAATAATGATGTAGACAACGACAATGTTATAGACAACGCAGACCTTTGTCTTAACACTGCACAAAACAGTGAAGTCAATGAAGTGGGCTGTGCTGACAACGATAGTGACGGTATTTTTGACAATATTGATACATGCCCTAATACGCCAGAAAATATAGCTGTAGATAGCAATGGCTGTCAGATTGCGCCAGTGGTTGAAGTTCCCGAGGTTGAAACACCTAATCAAGATGTTGATCTGGTTATTCAAGCAGAAGATTACATCAACTCTTTTGACGTAACGCCGACCAATGAAGGCGGTGCTAATTATAGAAATGATGACGTTGATATCGAAGTAACAAGCGACGAAGGCGCTGGATTTAATATTGGATATACTAAAACCTCTGAATGGTTAGAATATTCTGTCGAATTACCAGCAGGCACCTATGCAATAAGTACGCGTGTTGCTTCAGAAGCTACGAGTGGTAATTACACATTATCAATCAATTCCACAACCATTGGTACAGACTCTGTCGGTAGTACTGGCGGATGGCAAACATTTGAAACTCATCACCTTGATTTTTTTTCAGTTGCGAGTGGCACCCACACTTTACGTATTGATATTACCTCAGGTGATTTTAATATTAACTGGTTTCAAATAGTGAGTCTGGTTGATGACGACAACGATGGAATTGCTAATAACCTAGATTTTTGCCCAAGTACACCAACAAACATACTTGTTAATAGCGTAGGTTGTCCTGACTCAGACAATGATGGTGTTTTCGATAATATAGATAATTGTCCTGCTACTCCTGCCGATACGTTCGTAGACTTTCTAGGGTGTACAGCAGTCCAACAACTTATTGAAGTAGCCTTTAATAATGACATTCTTGTTGGCGGCGTCGATAGTTCCAATCCTGGTTTCACACTCTACACATTTGATAATGACGCTAATGTAGATGGCAGTAGCTGCAACGATGGTTGTGCAACAAATTGGCCGCCTTTATTAGTCACTGACGGCGTTGCTTCTGGCGTACCAAGTTTATCTACAGTTACTCGTGATGACGGAACCATACAAGTAACTTTCGATGACAAACCTTTGTATTTTTTCATTGGAGATGCCGTACAAGGCACAACTGAAGGCGCTAACGTACCTGCATGGAATGTTCAAGAATACGGCCTGTTTGGCGATATATCTCCTCTATACACCTCAAGTACAGCACTAGAACATTCTCTTATTTACAACACCAATAACGCTGTAATTACTAAGTTTGCTGATCGAGGACGTGATCGCCATGCTAAAGAAGATCATTTCCAACAATACGATCATTATTTATCGCACTATTGGACTCATCGAACTGCACGATATAAATTTACAGATTATGTTGCCAAAGGCGGTTCGTCAATTTTGGTTGAATGGGTAACAGAGTGGCAGCTTGAAGCATTAGAATTTAGAGCGTGGTATTTTGGAGGAAATACTGTCGCAGAATATCATGGTAACTATGAGCCTAACGTTATAACCGTTGGCAGTGGTACTTTCGATGATGATCTTGTTCAAACCACTACCACAGGCGATCAATACAAATACTCTTTAACCATTGATGACTACCGAGGACTTAATGGCAGCGTAGCCCCCTTAGCAATTGGCCAACATATGGAAATTGAAGTTAGCCAATTTCTACTCGGTGTTCCCGAAAGTCGTACAAATTATTATGGTACAACTTACCTTTACCAAGTGGGTAAAGGCGGAATGATTCCGTGGAAAGCCGTGGGAGATTTTGACGACAAATCATCTGAGCGAGAAAACTCTCACCCTATTGATAAAGCTGGATGGTTAGGTGGTAATACGACGCTACCTTATCAATACACCAATGAACCTGACGATCATTTTATGCAAATGGCAACTAACCTATCTAGTTTAAACGGCCAAGCTTTCGTATTAGGGAGAAGAGTTCATCACACATCTTTTGTTGATGGAACACATGATGAAGATCCAGCTAACGGTATTTTCCCAGACATGGTAGGTAAATCAGGTACTCATTTTGTTAACAACAGTTGTTCAAGTTGTCATGAACGTAATGGCCGTGCAGCACCTGCCTCTGTGGGTGAACCTTTAGATAAGTGGGTGTTTAAAATTGCCAATGCCAACGGTGAAGCAGATGCTAATCGTGGGAATGTTTTACAACCATCAAATACAGGAAGTGTCGTCGCTGAAGGTGAAGTATCTATTGCTTCTTGGACAGAGATTAATGGCTTACGCTCACCTACTTATGCTTTTTCAACAGGCACACCTGAAAAATTTTCGGCGCGTATAGCACCTCAGCTCGTTGGTTTAGGTTTATTAGAAGCGATTCCAGAAGAAACAATATTAGCGTTAGCTGATCCTAATGACGACGTCGCCCCTTTTGGCATTTCAGGTAAAGCTCAATTATCAACAGATCCTGAAACTAATGAAATTAGATTAGGCCGATTTGGTTGGAAAGCGGCAACGTCTAGTATTAAACATCAAGTAGCAGCGGCGCTTAATACAGACATGGGCGTGATGACATCGGTGTTAACGACCCCAGATTGTGGTTCTGCTCAGCTTGAAAAAAATGAATGTGGTAATGCACAACAAGAATTAGACGATGAGCATTTAAATAATTTAGTTAAATACATCGCTTTGCTTGGCGTACGTGCGCAACGTGATTTAGATGACGATCAAGTCAAACAAGGCGAAGCGTTATTTACATCTATTGGTTGTATTGATTGTCATACATCAACCTTCCAAACCAGTATTTACCATCCTTTTAGTGAGTTAAGAGATCAAACCATTCACCCTTATACTGATTTATTATTACATGACATGGGTGAAGGACTTGCTGACAACCTTGGCGAAGGTAATGCAACAGGTTCAGAATGGCGAACAACTCCATTATGGGGGCTAGGACTATCAGCTTGTGTTACTGGCGGTGTTGTTAATCCGACAGGAAGTCAAGGTGATGAAGTTTGTACACCAGAACATAGTTACTTGCATGATGGTAGAGCCAGAACAATTGATGAAGCTATTCTTTGGCATGGCGGTGAATCAGAAAGCTCTACAGTGAAATACAAAGCACTGTCTATCGCAGAAGAAACTGCTTTGCTTAAATTTCTGAATTCTTTATAGAGTGAATTTTTTATAAAACATAAACGCCTTATAAAAAAACCTAAACTGGTTATTAATTATAATTAATAACCAGCTATTTTATAACGAGCCTAACTTAATTAAACGCCTCTCGAAATAGTAAATGTATTCAGGTAAAAATAATGGTCATTAATAGATATTAGAAAGATAAATTGATAAAAACAGATAGTACACCTAAGTATTTTAATGCTCTTAGGCGTGTAACTAATATAATAATATCTTTAAGACATTGAATTTATCTTTTCTTTTAATTCGGCCATTTTGTCTGAAACAACGCGTTCTAAATGGTCTAACTCTTTGACAAGTTCTTCTTTTGTGATTTTCAATTCTTTATGTTTACCAACGAGTAGCGTTAACTCTTCTACTGCACTCAATACAGTTAAAGAAGGCTCATTAACTTCTCTATAAGTTTGTTGACCGCCATCTGTAAGCACTGTTTTATTGACACGTCCAAACTTAAATTTCTTACTTTTAGGTAATAAAGAACCTTTTTCACGGCGATAATAAACCTTCAATACATCGAAGCTGTTTTCAGAACGAAGTGTAAATCGTTCTATATCGTCAAAGCTTGTAATACCCATTGATTCTAATGTTTTATACATAATATATATTCCATCCACTTAATATTCAGTACAGTAAAAGTATAATAAACCAGCAGTAAATTAATAGCATGCTACGCCTAGATAAGTATAGTGTTAAATTCAGTGGTGGTTTAATCAATAGAGCAAATAAAATCCACCTCCACAAAGTTAAATATTAAATAATCTAACAACCGCTAATTTAAACCCAATAGAAAATACTCACGCAATTTAGAAATTTCATATTCTTCTAAATGACGAATACCTTTATCTTTAATCTATATTTAACTTGACCCTAATATTTACAGTTCACTGTGATTAGTTATCTAGATCAACTGCCAGTTAAATCTAAACTCATAAATTGACTATTAGGGTCACTCACATAATCAGAAAAAGGTGCACAATAAGTGAAACCATGTTTTTCATATAAAAAACGAGCAGGTTTAAAATAATCCATTGAACCAGTTTCTAAACTTAACGCTTTATAATTATTTAATTTAGCATCTTCAATTAAATGCTTTAATAACTTAGAGGCAACACCTTGGTTTTTATAGCTTAAAGAAGTTCGCATTGATTTAATTTCAGCATGAGTACTATCAAGCTTTTTATAAGCAGCACAGCCAGCTAAATTATCATTATCCCAAATAGTCCAAAATTTTATTGATGATGACTTTAAACCACTTAAGTCTAAAGCATGCTTACTTTCAGGTGGAGATGTGGCTTGCATATCTGCAAGATGCTCCTCAAGAAGCGCTACTATTTGTTCACCTGATAAATCATCTAATTTTATTTCAAACACCAAACTCTCCTTTTAGTCTCCCCTAATCATGGGAAAAACATTGTTGGCTAAAATGTTGAAGAACGAAAGAAGCTAACTGCTTTTTCCTTATTAATTCACTTTTCATTCATTTGATGTAACAAGGTTGTATGCATTTGATAACTGTCTACTGTACCAAATCATATATATACCGGCAGGTGCGAATATTAAACCGATACCAACTGTGATTGTTGCTATACCAACAATAGTGAAGATGATGCCTAAATGAAGCTCGCCTTTAAATTCAACATACTGTCGGGCAATAACTTTAAAATCAGAATCAAGTTCAACTCTAATCTAATTATTAAATCCATCAATTTCACGAGGGAATATAACGTTCTAGTTTACAGATTTTTTATACCCATCTATTTTCTACAACTTCATAGTGACTGACAAAATTATCTGGTTCTAAATCATACTTAAAATCTTCAGGATATAACTTCGCTATTGAAATTTCTTCACCTGCAAAAGCTTTTATTGATTCTAACGAATCCCAATATGATATTAATGTGACTTCTGATTTCCCATCTAATAAACGAGAAAATATTTGCGCACCTTGAAAACCTGCCGTAGACGATGTGTCTTTTACTCCAGTCTCATAAAGATACTCGATGAACCCGTCTTTTTTTGAATTAGGACATCTAGCTTTCCATTCTCTAGCGAACATACATTCTCCGTAAGTTATAGCGCGTTATTAATCATTGCTAATTTCAAAAAATTAGGTTGGGTAAAAGACTACAAAATTATTTTATTTTAACCTGACCCTAAAATATTAACGACTCTAAGATCATCGAGACTTCATTATTGCTGCACCAACTAAAGCACCAAGTGCTGCAGCTCCAATTATTGCTGCTCCTGAGTTATCTTTTTTATCACTTGCTTTATTGAATTTTATTATTACTCCTTGTGATTTCAATTCCCTAATTGCCTTCTCTGTATCACTCAAAATAGTACTTGGGTTTACACGTAAGCATTCAGCAGCACTTGCTAATTGCTCAACAGTCATAGAGCTATCTCCTCGTTCTATTCTTGACCATGTCGATTGTGTAACCCCAACCGAAGATGCTAAAGATATTTGATCTACAGATAGTTTTTTTCTAAAACTTACGATGACCCTACCAATGATAGATTGATATGTTGTTTCAGGTTTTAAATTACTTATTGACATATATGCACACCAAGGTAATATGCACTTCATGCATATATGATTTATTAAAAACTATTTTAACTTTTCCTTAAACGTAAATAAAGGGATTATTATTTGATCTTCATATAAAAAGATATGCAAACGAAAAATAGGCATTAAGCACTGATATGGCTACTTTTCATAAGACTTAAGTTTATACATCAAACTAAAAATGGAGTTATAAAAGTGATAGTTACTCACGAATATAAAACTGATATGCCATTGCCTACAATGCCAGATGATAAAAGTCAGGTCATATTAGATGGAAATGTAGCATTGTTAAATTTTGAAAAGCTCAATTGGAAGCTAACTAAATCATCTGAAAGTACTTGGAGTGATACATTATGTAATTTTGCAGAAGATGAATATCGTAAACTGTTATCACTTAAAAAATGGTATCCAAAGTTGTCATTTGTACCAAGCAAATTAGTAGACAAATATTGGCATGAGCATATTTTAGATACACAAAGTTACGCTGATGATTGTCAGAAGGTATTTGGTTATTTTCTACATCATTATCCATATTTTGGTATTTACGATGATAAAGATCAAAACGCTATGCAGAAAACGTTTGATGAAACGATTACTCTATATGAAAAACATTTTGGTGCTTTCCCAACTGATGATTTATTTGGTAAAGAATCATTAATGGCTTCTCGTTGCGAAGGGCATTCGTGTCATGCACCAACATCATGTGCCTGTCGAAGTCCCGGAGCTTGCCGTTAATTATCATTTACTAACCCAACAAAAAAGGAGCCTAAGCTCCTTTATTAACACAATCATTTCAATCAAAAACTACTCACGTAATTGAGCAATCTCATCTTCTTCTAAATGACGAATGTCTTTACCTTTAATAAAGTAGATTACGTATTCAGCGATGTTTTGTGCGCGATCGCCAACACGTTCTAATGC
>CALJMY010000191.1 GCA_937981905.1 uncultured Enterobacterales bacterium | reverse complement strand
TTTTATAAAAACTTTAAAAACGTTGTTTTCTTCTCTAAACCGTTGCTTAGTATCATTTAACGTTAACCGCTAAGTGATGCTCTGCTCCGTTTCAGTGAGGCGCATTATAGACAGATCCTAATAGTTGGCAAGGGCTTTTTTACACTTTTATTTTGATCGATGTTTAATTAAACTGTTTGTTGTTTTATACATCTATTTTAGCCAATTTATACTTAATTCATTCTTATATAAGTATTGAATTGTATAATAACGGATGTTTTTTGAACTATTTATCATCTGAGACTGGTATCTAGATTAAAATCTATCTATTATGTCGCTCGTAAGTTTATATTTTTCTTCATTAATTTTAGGTCATCTTATGAAATCAACAAAATTAGGTTCTTTTCTTATTGCATTAGTCGTCGCTTGTGTCGGCTATTTTATTCTTCCACTCATCAATGCAGAGCTTGCCTCAGCAGCACCGTTATTCGCAATTGGTATTGCGCTAGGTTCTATCATTGGTATTTTATTATCATCAAATAAATCTCCATCATCAGCTACTACAGCTGTCGTTGCTGATAGTGTTAACGCAGAAGATCGCCAAACGCTATATGTAGGTAATTTACCTTACCGTGCAAATGAAGCCGTTGTGAGAGAGTTATTTGAAAAGTACGGAAATGTTTATTCAGTTCGTTTAGTAAAAGATAAACAAACAGGTCGTCGTCGTGGTTTTGGATTTGTTACTATGGATCCTAATGGCGCTGAAACTTCTATGAATGATTTGAATGACAAAGAATTCCAAGAACGCGTATTAAAAGTGCGTGAAGCTAAAGAAAAAACAACAGCTGATAATACTAGCGTTGCTCAAGAAGAGTAAATAACAATACCTCATTAAAACCTTCATTGAATAATGAGGTAATAAAAAGTTTATCTAAATCAGTTTTAGTGTAAAGCGCCCGGTAATTTAATAAATTACTGGGCGTTTTTGTTTTTAAACTTTGTTGTCTATTTTCTGTATTGTAGCTCAATAGTTTCATAACACGTTGTGCAATCGCTTTTCCTGAATCTATTAATAGAATATCTTTTGGACAAACCTGTTCAATTTCATTTTTAAGCAATGGGAAGTGTGTACATCCCAAAATCATTACGTCAGCTTTTTCAAATATTGGACGACAGATCTCGTGTAATCGATTTACATCTGGTTTCACGCCACAAAATAATTGCTCAGCCATTTCAACTAACTCGTTACTACCTACGCTGACTAATTGGCAGTTTGACGCATGAGCTTGCTTTAAATCTTCGATATACTCTCTTGTAATAGTTCCTTGTGTTGCAAGTAACCCAATGACATTTGATTTGCTTAATTGTGATGCTGGCTTTATCGCTGGCACAACACCAACAATAGGAATATCGAATAATTTACGTAACGTTGGCAATGCAATAGTACTAGCTGAATTACATGCTATAACAATAAGATCAGGGTTTGTTTTAAGAGCTATATCGGATAATAGTCCACAGAGACGTTTAATTAACGTTTGTTCTTCTAATTGACCATAAGGATAAAATTGGTTATCAAATAAATAATCGATTGAAACGGTAGGCAGTAGCTGCTTGATTTCTCTAACAACACTAATGCCACCGACACCAGAATCAAAAACTAAGATATTACTCATGAATTTATTACATTGATAAAATTAAACCATAAGTTATTTTCTAACACTAATGAAAATTAAGCAATCCGCCTAACTCTCCTTTTCTTGTGCGTTTATTAATTGTTGATTAAAGTTAGAGAAATCAGCGGCAGACTTTGCTAATAATTCGTCCATCATGGCTAATTGTTCTTGAGCAACACCTTCCATCAATTGATTTAAATTATCTTGAGAGAATAATGACTCACCGCTTTCCATAATCTCATTCAAATTATCTAAATAAGGTGCAATAGTGGCAATAGGTGAAGCTTCTTTATTTTCAGAATAACGCTCTCTAACAGCCACTTGTTTTACTTCTTGGAAGTCTAATGAGAATTGCGCTATTTGACTCGAGTCAAACCCTAAACTTGATGCTTGTTCAAATGCTTTTTGAACATCACCATTAAAAAATTCATTTGCAAGTTCGCCAATATCATTCACAAGGCTGTTAATAGCTTCTCGTTCTTCATCATCTAAATCACCGGTTATTTCAAGACTAAATGACTGACTCTGACTAAACTGTGTTTGTGAAGAAGATCCATTGGCACCAAATGATTGTGATTGAGCTAATGAAGTACTTCGCCCAAAGCTAATGTTTATCTCGTCACCATCCAGAGTTTGAATGGATACACTACCTTGTTCAGTCTCTTGAACGCCTAAGTCACGAGCAACAACATTACTTGTAATTAAATCAGCCTCGTTAACTGCATTTGAAAATAAGCTTTCTTCCAGTTCATTGACGCCTTTTGTAATAAGATCGTAACTACGGTCAACACCTTCTTCAACATCACCAGATAGCATATCTAGATCACCCAGTTCTTGACGTGCTTGTGCAAAGCCACTATCAATCCCTTCACGTGCCTGCGCAAGCATAGCTTCGAGTTCTTCATCACTCGCTCCTGCACTTTTTGCACCTTGAATCGTTTTACCCACAAACTCTAAAACATTTTTCGCAACTTCTTCAAAGTCAAAATCAAGAGGTTCTACTTCAATTTTATCTAAAATCGATCCGGATTCAATTTTCGTTGAAAAGCTTTCACTAAATGATGATTGAAACGAAAAACTACCTTCCAGTTTTAATTCTTGGTTTAATGATGCCATTAATGCCTGGGCACCAATCTTCAATCGACTGTTAGCACTTGAAAAACGTTCAGCGTTATCTTTAAAAGCTTCTACTGACGATCCTTTCTCTTGTTTTTCTGTGGCAGCTGTACTTTTATCATTGTTTAATTTCTGATTAGTTGGCTGCGTTAACGGATTGATTTGCATGATATCTCCAAAATTCTTATGGCGGCAGTACTTGTTATCTCTCTTTATATCGGCCAAGAATGAAAAAACTTAATCTATTTCGATTAAAAATCGGGCTAATGTACTGGACAAAGTTCTAAATATCCCTAAACTTCGCGCCACTAATTAAGTGTAGGAATAAAACATGTTACCAGGTCTGGTCGACGTTGCTAATTACGATAAGCAACTATCTGAGAAAGAAAGTTTTTTACAAAACTTATTACAACCATTCAACCCACCAGCTGTTGATTGTTTCCGTTCTGATGTTAAAAATTATCGTCTACGTGCAGAATTCAGAGTTTGGCATGATGATGAAGATTTATATCACATTGTTTTTAACTCTAAAACGAGAGAAAAAGTAAGAGTTGATCAGTTTCCATCGGCATCAATTATCATCAACGACATGATGACCGCATTGATTGAGCAGATTAAAGACAAACCTGCGCTGCGTCATAAATTATTTCAAGTTGATTATCTGTCTACGCTAAGCGGACAAATTATTGTATCAATGTTATATCATCGTCAATTAGACGAAGAATGGGAAGCGGCGGCTAAAGAATTAAAAGCTCACCTAGCTAAGTCATTTGATTTACAACTTATTGGCCGTGCTCGTAAACAAAAGATTTGCTTAGATCACGATTACGTCATTGAAAAGTTAAATGTTAATAGCCAAGAGTTAATATTTAAACAAGTTGAAAATAGCTTCACTCAGCCTAATGGCGGCATTAATCAAAAGATGCTGGAATGGGCAATTGATATCACTAAAGATGCTACAGGTGATTTGTTAGAGTTATATTGTGGTAATGGTAACTTCTCATTAGCGTTAGCGCCGAATTTTGATCGCGTTTTAGCGACTGAGATTGCAAAACCATCTGTTGACTCAGCACAATATAATATTGCTGCGAATAACATTGAGAATGTAACTATTTTACGAATGGCGGCTGAAGATTTTACCTCTGCCATGCGTGGTGATCGAGAATTCAGACGTTTAAAAGGAATAGATTTAACCAGCTTTAACTGTAATACAATTTTGGTTGATCCACCTAGAGCTGGTTTAGACATTGATACATTAAAAATGATTCAAGACTACGACAATATCATCTACGTATCTTGTAATCCTGAAACATTAGCTGATAATTTATTAACGTTGTGTGAAACACATAATGTTTCAAAATTAGCATTATTCGATCAATTTCCATATACCCATCATATGGAAACAGCCGTTTATCTAACGCTAAAATAACTATTCAACGAACAATCTAATAAACTGGGCTTACTTTAAACTATCGCTTAAAGAACCCCAGTTTATGACACATCCAAAAGATTAAAACCATGCATACAATCAACGGGAAGAAATTACTACCAATTTCAGGCTTAGCCACGCGTATACACACTGAATAACTCAATGCACCAACAATAAAGCTAGCAGCCGTTAAAAGAGGAATATCACCTTCGATAGCACGTGTTTTATATTCTTGTAACATACAATAAAATGCCAATGCGCCACTTAGTAACGGGAATATAGATAACTCAACTTGAGTAATCGTTAAACCATTCAATAATGCATTAGCACTTAGCCCAGCAACTAATGCAAAAAGTAATATTTTAAAATTTTGAGATGATAGAGGTAACATAAGTTTAGAGTTCCTTTTTGTTTTTCGATAAATAGTGTGCGCCACTAGCAACCATGTGTAGTTTCATAATAACGCGGTTGGCTAATTCTTCTTTTGAGTTATTACTCATATCTAATGCTTCAGCCCCTGCACTAAATACTATAATCAGCATTGCTTCACTTTGAATACGTGCCAGTGTTTTATCTAATTCAGAGTTATGTAATAAGTAATCTGTTAGTTCATCAACAAAATGTCTGATTTCACGATTCACCGCTTGGCGGAATACAGCAGCATTTCCTGAACGTTCTTGTAATAACAATCTAAATACATTGGGGTTAGACTCAACAAATTCCATAAAGGTTTCTGTCGATATTCGAATTACACTACCGCCTTTGTTTATACGCTGCCTTGCTTTACGCATTAATTGACGAAGCATTAGCCCACCTTCATCAACCATCGTTAGACCTAACTCATTCATGTCCTTAAAATGACGATAAAACGATGTGGGAGCAATTCCGGCTTCACGTGCAACTTCACGTAGACTTAAATTTGAAAAGCCATGTTCCGCCGACAATTGGTTAAATGCTGCCTCAACCAAAGAGCGTCTCGTTTTTTCTTTTTGCTGCGCTCTAACACCCATCGTTTTTTCCTAACACGTTATTATTTTTATTAATTATCGTTAGAATAATCCAAGCTAACGCTTCGTACAATAAATAGTGTGTTTTTTACTACGAACAATGTCTTCCAATACTTGAATTTCGTAAAGTAACTAGCGTACACTTGTAAGCTCAACATATAGTTTTAGGATTACTAATGAAAAAACCACCTCTTATTTGGACTAATATTCTTATTTTCTCTAGCACTTTATTAGCCTCTGTAATATTAGTGCCTTGGTACGAGCTGACTATTGGTTTTGATATTTTTGTTATTGTAGCGGCTGTCATTAGTCTTTTTTATTGTGGCATGTCTATTACTGCAGGTTATCACCGTTTATGGTCCCATAAGACCTACCAAGCTCATTGGAGTGTTCGATTAGTATTTGCTATTGGTGGCGCGTTCGCAATGCAAAATTCAGCCTTACATTGGTCTAGTGATCATAGAATTCATCATAAGTTTGTAGATAATAATGAGAAAGACCCATACAGCGCTAACAAAGGTTTTTGGTTCTCTCATATTGGTTGGATGTTACGAGACTACAACCCGGCACAATATAACGATTATAGTAATTGTCGTGATCTACAACGTGACCCAATAGTGATGTGGCAACACAAACATTATTTATTGTTAACCTTAGCGACTAACATTGGTTTTTCATTACTGATTGGCTGGTTAAGTGGTCACATGATAGCTAGTATTATTGCCGTTGGTTTAGCACGTTTAGTATTAAGTCATCACTTCACATTCTTTATTAATTCTTGGGCTCACATGTGGGGTAGTCAGCCTTATACTGACAAGAACACCGCTAAAGATAATGCATTGTTAGCTGTATTTACACATGGCGAGGGCTATCATAATTTTCACCACATTTTTGAAATGGATTACCGTAACGGCATTAAGTGGTATCACTATGATCCAACCAAATGGTTAATAAAAGGGTTATCACTTGTTGGACTCACATCAGGTTTGCGAAAAACACCACAACTTAAG
>CALJMY010000190.1 GCA_937981905.1 uncultured Enterobacterales bacterium | reverse complement strand
GAATTAGCACTAAGTGTCTGTTAAATCGATAATAATTAAAATAATTGGCTTGGTAAAGTTGTCATACCAATTGGTATTGCTTATAATGTTTCTTATAGGTATAAATGTGCTATCTAAGCTATTATTTGGTAAAATAAATGTTAAATACATTTGTTTTACTCAATTAGTTGAATATTAATGCAAATAATTTGCTTAACTTGACACTTGATTGAATTAAAATTCAATCAAGTGTTTTAATTAACTTTAGGTGATTTTAAATTATGGATATTTCAGAAGCGTTAGCTACTGCTGCTAATATCATGCTACTAGGCATGGTATGCGTTTTCGTATTTCTAGGGATGCTAGTTCTTGCACTCAAGGTACTTGAAAAAGTTGCTGGTGGTGAAGTAGTCCCTGCTGTTGGTGTTGTACCAACAAAATCAAATATACAAGTTGATGCTAATGTTACTGCTGCTATTACAGCTGCCGTACATAAGTTTCGCCAAACAAAATCGAATGATTAGTTTTACATCAAGAATTAGGAATTGTTATGTCTAAACCACTTGCTTTAACCGACGTCGTACTACGCGATGCACATCAATCATTATTGGCTACACGTTTTCGTTTAGAAGACATGTTGCCGATTGCAGACAAACTAGACAAGGTTGGTTTTTGGTCTTTAGAAACATGGGGCGGAGCAACATTCGATTCATGTATTCGTTACCTTGGTGAAGATCCTTGGAACCGCATTCGTACGCTAAAAGCTGCGATGCCTAATACGCCACAACAAATGTTGTTACGTGGTCAAAACTTATTAGGCTACCGTCACTATGCTGATGATGTAGTAACTAAATTTGTTGAACGTGCTCACGATAGTGGCGTAGATGTTTTCCGTATCTTTGATGCAATGAATGATGTTCGTAACTTAGAAACAGCAGTTAAGTCTGTAGTGAAAGTTGGCGGTCACGCACAAGGTACTATCTCATACACGATTAGCCCTGTTCATAACCTAAATACTTGGTTAGATATGGCTAAACGTTTAGAAGATATGGGCGCTAACTCTATCTGTATTAAAGATATGGCTGGTTTATTAAAGCCGTTTGAAGCGTTTGAATTAATTTCTAGCTTGAAAAAGACAGTTGATTTACCGATTGCAATGCATTGTCACGCAACAACAGGTCTATCTACAGCAACTTATCAAAAAGCAATTGAAGCTGGTATTGATGTATTAGATACAGCGTGTTCTTCAATGAGCTCTACTTACGGCCATACAGCAACAGAAACTGTTGTAGCAATGACTGAAGGTTCTGAATTTGATACAGGTCTTGACCTTGTTCTACTTGAAGAAATTGCTGCTTACTTCCGCGAAGTTCGTAAGAAGTATGCGAAATTTGAAGGTAGCTTACGTGGCGTTGATGCTCGTATCTTATTAGCACAAGTTCCTGGTGGCATGTTAACAAACATGGAAAGCCAGCTTAAAGAGCAAGGTGCTGGCGACAGAATGGATGAAGTGTTACTTGAAATTCCTAAAGTTCGTGAAGATCTTGGTTTTATCCCATTAGTTACTCCTACGTCTCAAATCGTTGGTACACAAGCTGTATTAAATGTATTAACTGGTGAGCGTTATAAGAGCATTACTAAAGAAACTGCTGGTGTATTAAAAGGCGAATATGGTTTAACGGCTGCACCTAAGAATGCTGAGTTGCAAGCTCGTGTTCTAGATGGCGCAGAAGAAATCACTTGTCGTCCTGCTGATTTAATTGAAGATGAATTTGAAGCATTGTCTGTTGAACTTCAAGCATTAGCAAAAGAAAAGAATATTGAACTTAGTGAAAATGTTGAAGATGACGTTTTAACTTACGCATTATTTCCACAGATTGGTTTGAAATTCTTAGAAAATCGTAACAACCCAAGTGCTTTTGAATCACATCCTGGAAATGATCCAGTTGTTGAAGCTGCTAATTCTCCTACGGCTAGTGCAAACGCTCAATCATATAATGTTCGTGTTAATGGTGAAGATTATAGTGTTGATGTAGCGGCTAACGGTGAAATTAACAGTATTGCTCCTGGCACTGCAGCACCACAAGCTGCTGCACCTGTTGCTGCTGCACCAGTTAATGGTGGCGAACCACTTGTTGCACCACTTGCGGGTAACATTTTCAAAGTACTTGTATCTCCTGGTCAGCAAGTTGTTGCTGGTGAAGTTGTTATCATTCTTGAAGCAATGAAAATGGAAACAGAAATCCGTGCTATTAATGGCGGAACTGTTGGGCAAGTTAGTACTAAAGAAGGTGACTCTGTCGCTGTTGGTCAAACTTTATTAACAATTGGTTAATATACGATTTAGAGGTTAAGTACTAATGGAAGGTTTAATTAAACTATGGGGTGATACGGGGTTAGCTAACTTCGTCCCTGGTCAAATAGTAATGATGTTGGTTGGCGCGCTATTGCTTTATTTAGCAATATCACGTGGCTATGAGCCGTTATTATTACTACCTATTGGTTTTGGTTGTGTTTTAGCCAATATACCAGCAGCTGGTTTTACTGATGAAGGCGGACTACTTTGGTATGTTTACCATGTTGGTATAGAGACTGGTATATTCCCATTACTCATCTTTATGGGTGTTGGAGCAATGACAGATTTTGGCGCGTTAATCGCTAATCCTAAAATGTTATTTTTAGGAGCATCTGCTCAGTTTGGTATCTTTGCTACTTTGTTTGGTGCTATCGCATTAAATTTAGTACCAGGATTTGAATTTAGTTTAGCTGATGCGTCTGCTATCGCTATTATCGGTGGTGCTGATGGTCCAACGGCTATATTCCTAGCATCAAGACTTGCTCCTGATTTATTGGGTGCGATTGCTGTTGCTGCTTATTCTTATATGGCGCTTGTTCCAATTATCCAGCCGCCAATTATGAAAGCATTAACAACGCCAGCTCAACGTAAAATTGTGATGGAGCAATTACGTCCTGTTTCTAAGAAAGAGAAAGTAATTTTCCCATTGGCTGTATTGTTTTTAACAATATTGTTCTTACCAGCAGCAACGCCATTAGTAGGTATGTTCTGTCTAGGTAACTTGATGCGTGAATGTGGCGCTGTAGATCGTTTAAGCAACACGGCACAGAATGAATTAATTAACATCGTAACTATCTTCTTAGGATTAGCTGTAGGCTCTAAATTGTCTGCAGAAAAATTCTTAACAGTAGAAACTATCGGTATCTTGGTATTAGGTGCTGTTGCATTTAGTATTGGTACTGCTTCTGGTGTAATGATGGCTAAATTGATGGGTAAATTCTCTAAGACACCAATCAATCCACTACTTGGCGCAGCTGGTGTTTCTGCTGTTCCAATGGCTGCACGTGTTGTTAATAAAGTTGGACTTGAAGCAAACCCGCATAACTTCTTGTTAATGCATGCAATGGGTCCAAATGTTGCTGGTGTATTAGGTTCGGCCGTAGCTGCTGGTATCCTACTTGCTCTTGTTGGTTAGTTTTAATCGCTTAAGCAAATAAGTGTATTTATACACGGCACAAAAAAGGCTTCCAATTAGGAAGCCTTTTTTTATATCTAATTAATGTATTAAATTATTAATACTTAAATATTAGTAGTGATACTTAGGGGGATGTTAACCACATCATCATTGCTAAATAGATGCCAATAAAACCACCTATGCCAAAGATTATAAGGAAACCTTGCTTACCCTGTTTAAATGTCCATCCTTTGTAATTTAGGTAGAGTGCCCAAAGCAAACAAAGAATTAATGGTAATAAAAATATTCTTGTGATCATGAATGAATTATCATTAGATAAATAGTGTCTACACCTTAACAAAATGTATTTATGAGGCAAAGCTTTATGTCAGTCAATGATGTACGTAACAACGATTTATTAAATAATATAAATTCAAAAAACTATGCAGCAATTGAATTTGAAAATTTCGGTTCACCTGATGAGCTAAAAATAGTAGAACGTTGTAACGTGAAACTGTTGCCAACTCAAATACGTGTTAGAAATTACGCTACTTCGATTAATCCTATTGATTTTAAAACCCGTCAAGGGTTAGGTTGGGCCGCCGCTCAAAATGCCGATAAGTTACCTATGGTGCTAGGATATGACGTTGCTGGTGAAGTTATTGAAAAAGGGGAGGCTGTTACTGAATTCGACATTGGCGATAGTGTTGTTGGTTTTGTTGGGTTTCCGTTAATTGCAGGTGCTTATGCTCAGCATATTATTGCTACTGAAAGTGAATTATCAAAAACGATAAGCCATGATAATGCCTATGCTGCATTACCATTGGCTGGTTTAACAGCTTATCAAGGATTATTTGATATAGGTAAACTTCAATCTGATGAAACTGTGTTAATAAGTGGCGCAAGTGGTGGTGTTGGTTATTTAGCGGTTCAATTAGCATTAAATGCTGGTGCAAACGTTATTGCTGTTGCTGGTTTAAAGAATCATGAGCTATTAAAAACATTGGGTGATGTAACAGTTATTGATTATAGAAATATCAATAATTTTCAAAAATTACCTGATATTGACTTATGGCTTGATTTAATTGGCGGCGATAATGCAATATCACAACTGTCAGCTGCAAATAACGTATCACGTTTAGTAACAATTCCAACGATCACTAAGGACCAAGTCTGTGAGACTATGGCTGATAAGCTGGTATCAAGCGATGGAATGCTAGTAAGCCTTAATAAATCACAACTGACTATTTTAGTTAAAGCTGTTGAAAAGGGCGAGCTTCGCCTCAATATTGGTAAGTATATCGATTATAAAGATGCAATTGCAGCCCATATACTTGCAGAGTCTGGCCAATTAAATGGTAAAATAATTATTACGTTAGACTAAACATGTTACTCACATTATTTATTGCGAGTTTCTTAGCAGCCACTATTTTACCTGGTGGCTCAGAAGCATTACTTATTTATAACTTAAGTGAACATCCAGAATTAGTCTGGAGTTTGGTTTTTGTAGCTAGTATAGGTAATAGCTTAGGAAGCTTAACAAGTTATAGTCTTGGTTATATCGGTGCTAAAAAGTTAACAAAAATACAATTAGGTGCACGCAGCACTCAATGGATAAAAACCTATGGTGTTTATTCATTATTACTTAGTTGGCTACCACTTATTGGTGATGTTTTATGTGTTGCTGCAGGTTTTTATAAGTTACCTATATGGATGAGTACACTATTTATCACGTTAGGAAAAACCTGTCGTTATTGTATTGTCGCGGCCATTTATTTGATGGCGTAGCGACTTGTTTGAAATGCTCCTTGTTGTGATTTAACCTCAATGGTAAAGTCGTGATTGCAACGTTGAATTATAAAAAGAGAAAAATTTTGATTAATTGTTATAAAGACAAAATTTCCCAGTTAAAAGATCCAAAATTCGCTCCAGTTTTTACTCAAATTCAACGTGGTATAGAACGTGAAGCACTGAGGATAGATGATAAAGCTAACCTTTCAGATAAACCTCATTCTCCGGCATTAGGTTCAGCGTTAACACATACTTCTATCACAACCGATTATGCTGAATCATTATTAGAGTTTATTACACCAGTTCATAAAGATATTGATGAATTAGTTGGATACTTATCCGATCTTCATCGCTATACCTTAAAAAATATAGATGGTGAATTACTGTGGCCAATTAGCATGCCGTGTATGGTGGCTAAAGAAGAAGACATACAAATTGCTAATTTTGGAAAATCCAATGTTGGTAAAATGAAAAGTATTTATCGTGAAGGTTTAAAAAATCGTTATGGTAATTTGATGCAAGTTATTTCAGGTTTGCATTTTAACTTTTCATTAGGCGATGAAGCATGGCCTGTTCTGCAAGAGTTCTTTAATGATGAGGGGGATGTTACCGATTTTCGATCAACACAATATTTTTCATTAATTCGTAACTTCCATCGTTTAGGTTGGGTTATTCCTTATATGTTCGGCGCGTCGCCAGCACTTTGTGGCTCTTTTCTTAAAAAAGAAATTCCATATAAGTTTGAAAAAATAGGAAAGGGTACTTATTACTTACCTTATGGCACAAGTCTTCGTTTGAGTGATTTAGGCTACACCAACAGTGAACAAGATAACTTATCTATTTGTTATAACAATATTGAAAATTATGTTGAGTCAGTTAATAAAGCAATCGCAACACCGTCTGAAACTTTTGCCAAAATAGGTATTAAAGAAAATGGGGCTTACAAACAACTCAATAGTAATGTACTTCAAATTGAAAATGAGCTTTATGCACCAATCCGTCCTAAACGAGTGGCCAAATCCGGACAAAAACCATCTGAAGCATTAAAAGAAGGTGGTGTTGAATATATAGAAGTTCGCTCACTTGATGTTAATCCTTTTGCTAATGTTGGTATTGATAAAACACAAATACGTTTCCTAGATATGTTCTTAATGCATTGTTTATTGTGGCAAGATAAACCCATGTCTCAAGAACAACGTCAGCAGAAAATTACAAACTTAAACAATGTTATTATCAATGGCAGAAAACCTGGCTTGATGTTAGAACAAGGCGATGATGAGATATCATTAAAAGAATGGATGAGTCGTTTGTTCAATGGACTAACAAGTATCGCGGAGTTATTCGATCACCACAATGGTGGCAATGCTTACCAAGATTGTTTAAACCAATTACGTCCAATGATTGAAAATCCTAATGAAACATTCTCTGGTAAATTAATGGCGATATTGCAAGAAGGTAATATTGATAACACTCCATTTGCTGTTGCTCAAGCGACTAAATTTAAACAAGAGTTTATGGCTAATGGCTATCAGGTGTTATCTGAAGAATCCCTAACAGAAGCAGCAAAACAATCATTAGTAGAACAACAAACGATAGAATCGAGCGATACGCAATCTATTGATGAATATCTAACTGATTATTTTGCTAAATAAATTTAGGTTAACGATGAATAAGCTTAGTAATTTGTTATCAATATTCTATACACGTTTTACTAATGTAAAACGTGCATCTACAATTTTCTTTAGCATCTTATCTGCATTAATTGTCAGTGGTTGTGCAACTGCACCACCAGCTAACCCTGAAAATATTTGTGCTATTTTCCAAGAGCATAGTGAGTGGCACGAAGCGGCACTTGATACTAAAGCTAAATGGGGAGTACCAGTTCATATCCCTATTGCAATGATGTATCAAGAAAGCTCTTTCAAAGCTGAAGCTCGACCTCCAATGCGTTATTTTTTAGGGTTTATTCCTTATGGCCGTGCAAGTTCAGCTTATGGTTATGCGCAAGCTAAAACGATGACCTGGGGCGATTACGTTAAAGAAACAGGTAATAACTGGGGAGACCGTAACGAATTTGAAGATGCCATGGACTTTATGGGATGGTTTATTTATAAAACGCATAAAATTAATGGCGTATCTAAATGGAATGCTTACGGCCAATACCTTAATTATCATGAGGGTTGGGGCGGTTATAAGCGCAAAAGCTATAACAAAAAGCCTTGGCTTAAAAAAGTATCTAAAAAAGTAGAAGCTCGCGCTAAGCGATATGCAGCTCAATATGGTCGCTGTAAAGATTCGTTATCAGACAGTTGGTGGTAGACGCTATTAGTGGTAACACTGAGGTAAACTTGAGGGAACAAAAATTGGCAGAGCAGAGCATAGTAGAACAAACAACGATAGAACAAAAACTTGAAACTATTTTTGGATTTTCACAATTTAGAATGGGCCAACAACCCGTTGTAGAAAAAATATTAGCGGGTGAAAGTGCTGCTGCTATTTTTCCTACTGGATCTGGTAAATCATTGTGTTATCAATTTCCTGCTACGCAATTACCTCACTTAACGTTAGTTATCTCTCCTTTGCTGGCATTAATGCAAGATCAATTAGCTTTTCTACATAAAAATAATATCAACGCAGCCACTATTGATTCGACTCAAACATTAGAACAAACACGTGACGTAATGAACGGTGTTCGATCAGGACAAATAAAAATATTAATGATCTCTGTGGAACGTCTTAATAACGAACGTTTTAGACAATTTATGTCGCAAATTACTGTGTCGTTATTAGTAGTTGATGAAGCTCATTGTATTTCAGAGTGGGGTCATAATTTTAGACCTGATTATTTAAAACTTCCACGTTATCAACGCCAATTTAATATCAAGCAAACATTGTTATTAACGGCAACAGCAACAAGTCAGGTTGTCGCTGATATGGGAGATAAATTTAATATTACTCCTGAAAACATCACGTTAACTGGCTTTTATCGTCCTAATTTAAATTTAAGTGTTGTAGGTTGTCCTAGTGAAGAACGACTTGAAAAACTAACACCGTGGCTTAATCAACGACGTGGTCATTGTGGTATCATTTATGTGACGCTACAAAAAACAGCGG
Source organism: uncultured Enterobacterales bacterium (assembly GCA_937981905.1). Classification (GTDB taxonomy): domain Bacteria; phylum Pseudomonadota; class Gammaproteobacteria; order Enterobacterales; family Psychrobiaceae; genus Psychrobium. Next base: position 10,971 of record CALJMY010000190.1, on the reverse strand, counting down.
AAATAGTGGCTGAACAATTATTAAAACAAAATTTTAATGCAGTCGCTTATCATGCAGGTATGGATAATGAAATTCGTGCCAATATTGTTCAGCAATTTATGCAAGCTACTGACCAAATTATTGTAGCTACGATTGCTTTTGGTATGGGCATTGATAAAAGTGATATTCGCTTTGTTGCACATTATGATATGCCAAAATCGATTGAAAACTATGCCCAAGAGATTGGACGTGCAGGTCGAGATAATAATCCTAGTGACTGTTTAGTGTTAGCTAATCATGACAATTTAAATGTCTTACAAAATTTTGTGTATGCAGATACACCGCAAGCTAGCGCGATTAAAATTGTATTGTCTCAAATTCAACAATCTCAACAAGTAGGTCAATGGGAACTCGTTGAAAACAGCTTGAGTAATCAAGCGAATATTAGGCCATTAACATTAAAGACGCTGATTGTTTATTTAGAGTTACTCCAAATAGTTCGTCCCAGTTATAGTTATTTCGCTCAGTACAAATATAAAATACTAACTTCTAAAGAAGATATTTTAAGTCGATTTGATGGCGAAAGAGCCGATTTTATTCAAAGCGTTTTTAACGCGTCAAAACATGCACGCGTGTGGTCCGTATTAGATTTTGAAGCATTACCACAACAATACTCAGATGATCGCAGTCGTGTTATTAAAGCCTTAGAGTATTTACAAGATAATCAAGCGATTGAATTACAAACAGCGCAAATGACGCAAGTTTATCAAATAACACCAAAACCTTTTGATATCGACGCATTAATCAATAAATTGACTAATAAATTTATAGATAAAGAAAAAAGTGAATTAGCGAGAATTGATCATTTAATGGCATTTTTTGCGAGCGATAAATGCTTATCGCAATCTTTATCTCATTACTTTTCAGATACCAATCTAAAGCAAGCATGTGGTCATTGCAGTGTATGTTATGGCGTAGTCGCACAAATACCGCCGATCAAAGAATTACCATCACTTTACTTGTTGGACTTTGATAATTTAACGCATCAATTTATTGAAACATATCGCAATGCAACTGATGAAGCGATCAGTATTACGTTATTAGCTCGTTTTTTATGTGGTTTAACAACGCCAATCTTTACACGATTAAAAGCACGTGCATTGCCAAGTTTCGGTCAGCTGTCTGATTATCCATTTGCACAGGTGAGTAAATGGCTTGATGAAAACATGCGAAGTGAATAACTATCATAATGAAAGCAAGATTATTTAAGCAATGGTAATTAATAAGAACTGGCGTGTGCTTACTATCGGAGATGGTGATTTATCGTTCTCGGCATCAATTAGTAATTATATAAAACCTAAACATTTAGTTGCTACGGTATTTGACGATAGCACTTGTTTGGTAGATAAATATTCGAGTAAATTTTTGGCTGAACTTACTCGTAATAATATATCAGTACTAACTGGTTTTGATGTTACTGATAGTAATACATGGGGCAATCTTCCTCGCCATAGCTTTGACTTAGTTATTTTTCAATTTCCTTTAGTGCCTAACAATGTTACTTACCAACAACATCAAGATAAAAGTGCTGTAGGGTCGAGTAATACGATTAATAGATGGTTACTTCATCAATATTTAGCCCATTGTTTTGAACACTTTTTAGCAAAAGATGGCCAGCGTTTAGCCATGATAACGTCCAAGGATGTGAAACCTTATAGGCAATGGAATATTGAAACGAGCATTGTGACAAATTTGAATTGTGATTATCTTGGGCAATGTGATTTTAATTTTAGTGATTACCCTGATTATCAGATTCGAAATGTTGATCGCGATAAATTTGTTAAAGAAACACAAGCAATAAGCTATTTATATAGTGATATTAAACAGCCAGCACTTTCAGCAATACTAACTATTCCAGATTATTGTGATGACGATAATTTTTGCACTATATGCAGAGTTGGGCCTATTAATACACCTAACGATTTGCAAGCGCATGTCGAATCTAAAAGGCATATTCAGATGAGTAATTTTGAACAACAATGGCAGCATCAATTAGATAATCAACTATAATTTAATCTCATAGCTTAAATTATTATCAATATTTAGCATTTCTTTTATTTCGCCATAATCTTCTTTAAATAACGTAATACATGCTAAGCAGATACACGACTTATTAATCAGGTTATCCGGTAACAAAGCTATTAATTCTTTATCTATTTCTATAGAAAAACACCAACATTGATTAGTGTTTTCGTCAATTTTACATAAATTTTCTTTATTACAAACGGGGCAGATAATCATAATTTAAGTACATAATAACGAATATAGTCATTAATTATACGCTTAAACGGCATAGTTAGCTTTTCTAATTGAACCTGATTAGGTTAGTTGTTATTGTGCGCGAAATTGAGGTTTCTATTTATTAATTTGGTCAAGGGTTAAAATGTTAAGCAGCGTTATAGTTTTCATCGTTATCTTATTTTTAGCGTTAATAATGTTTGTATTATTTAATGCTGAGAAGAAAAGAAAAGACGCTATTCATTTACAAACAGTAGTATTTACAGAAGTTATTAATGATCTTAAACAACGCTATAAATTAGATGTTGAAACAATATGTGAAACATTAGATTTAACGAAATTGGCTAAAGATAAGCTATATATGATTGCTAATAATTATTTTGTTTTTCAGTCAATTTCTGAAGAAGCAATTGAGTGTTTCAGGACTACACTAAATAAACTTTCATACAGTTATAATCATTTATTAGAACATTATGAAGAATATGAAAAAATAGATATTGTGCATGAAAAAATTGTATCTTTTTCTGAAAGTCTGCCGTTGGAATCTAGAGGATTTAATGTAAGTTTTTATGATACAAAAATTCATGAATTGAATAAATTACTAGCACTCGATATCGATATTGCTGTAGATGAATCTGATATTGATGAGCCAACATTGGAAGACTCTACTAAAATTACAGAGCATGATGGCGCTATATCTGCTGCTTAGTTGTTTTACTTTACCTTGCATCAATTGAGGTAAAAGTAATAAAAGCATATTTACACACCGTTTTGACTGAAAAACAGACGCTTAGAGTTATATTATTAAAAACCCCTTTACCTTCATCTAGGCTTATGTATAATTCATTTCGTTCGCAGGGGTGTAGCTCCAATTGGTAGAGCGCCGGTCTCCAAAACCGGATGTTGTGAGTTCGAATCTCTCCACCCCTGCCAAAAACATAGAAAACCCGATAACTTAATTGTTATCGGGTTTTTGCTTTTCTGAGGTTATTTATTTTCACTCATTATCTTATTCTCATCGTATGCATTAATCACTTTTCGCTCTAGGGTAATACCTAATCTTTTTGCCAATCTCATTAAGTTTGATCTATCTGTTTTTAGTCGTCTTGCGGCACTTGCCCAATTACCATCTTCTTGAGTTAGTACTTGTTGAATGTATTGCCTTTGGAAGTGATTAGTCGCCGACTTAAGATCAACATTATCAGTCAATGAAGAAATAATTGACGTTGACACATCTTTTTCTCTATTTTTTGCAACCAACGTTGTTGATAATTCAGCTGCATCAACCGCTAATAATTTAATAACACCATATTCACTCACTTTCACTTTTGCTTTTAAGGTGACTCGATTAATAAAGTGTTCTAATTCCCTTACATTCCCCGGCCAGTCATAACTCTCTAACGCGTTAATAAAATCTTGATGAATAGCTATTTGAACAATACCAAGCTTTCGTTTTAAGCGTTCACAAAAATAACCAGCAAGTAGATGAACATCTGATAAACGATCTCTCAATGGTGGCACGTTGACTGGATAAACACTTAAACGGTGATATAAATCAGCTCTGAAGCGTCCTGCTTCAACTTCTTTCATTAAGTTTCGGTTAGTTGCCGCAATAATTCTTACATCTACAGTTTCTATTTCATCTTGGCCTAGTGGTTGTATTTCATTATTTTGTAAAACACGTAATAACTTACTTTGGGCACTTAGCGGTAATTCACCCACTTCATCTAAAAAAAGAGTACCGCCATTTGCGATAGAGAATTTACCTGCGCGTGTTTTCTCTGCACCAGTGAACGCGCCTTTTACATGGCCAAATAATTCACTTTCAATTAAATTCTCTGGCATAGCAGCGCAATTGACATGAACAATGGCCGCATGTGCACGCAATGAATTGGCGTGAATCGCACTTGCTACTAGTTCCTTACCTACACCTGTTTCACCTTGAATAAGTGCGGTAAAAGGTGATGGGCCAACTAATCTAATATCTCGCATTAATTGCTGTATCGCGTTGCTCTGACCAATAATTTCTTGGCTTTTAATATTTCCTGGTTGCAGTGCTAATGTTTCTACAACTTGTTGAGTATGAAGCGCTTGTCGCTCTAATAAGTCTAATGTTAATGCGGTATTGAGACTAACCGCAGCTAACGCTGAAATAATCTCTAGTGTTCGTGTTGGAATGTCATTGAAAACATCGGGTTCTAAACTATCAAGTGTTAACACACCAATTAAATGTTGATCAAAATAAAGTGGTAATCCCATGCAAGCATGAACCGGTAAATCGCCGTCACAATCACTCACTAAACCATCGTAAGGATCAGGTAATAAACTGTCTTTATCAAAACGAACAGGTTGTTGAGATTGGCATATAACAGCAAATCGTGGATGTTCATTTAATTGAAAACGGCGTCCTAGCGTATCGTTATTTAAACCACGTTGGGCAAGCGGTGTTAATACATTTTCATGATAAGAGAGTAATGCAACGGCATCACAATTAATAGTATGACGAACAGTTGTGAGTAATCGATCAAAACGATCTTTAGTGGTCAAGCTGGTGGCTAAGTCTAGTGATAATTCGAGTAACGCATCAGAAGTGATATGAAGCATAGCAACCTTTTTAATAATATTGATTAATTAAACCCATTGTAGTCATTATGACTCTATTTTAATAGTGTCATAATGACTTTTTTATATTGGTTTTTATGTAATGTATTGATAGTTAATACATTTAAATGTTGGCATTTCCATTGCTATATCAATTATGACAACCGGTCTATCCAGTGATTTCTACTTCACTGGGTTAAGTGGTTAATTTCATGTCTCACTAAAAGTAAATCATGTAATTAACTCTTAACTTACTTTTACATTTAAATGATTCGTTACTGCAAATTTATAATGATTAATCATTTGATGTGTATTTATATTTTTAATTGGAAATTTTATGTTATCAGAGCAACACATTATTATTATCAAAAGCACAATACCTTTACTTGAAAGCGCAGGCAGTGCATTAACGTCTTATTTTTATAAACGATTATTTACACATCACCCAGAACTTAAGAATACATTCAACTTGGCGAATCAAGAATCAGGCCGCCAACAAGTTGCATTATTTGAAGCGATTGCTAGTTATGCTAAACATATTGAAGATTTAGCTCAATTAACTGGGGCTGTGGAGCGCATTGCTCAAAAGCATACCAGTATGAACGTGCAAGCTGAACATTATGCAGTTGTTGGTCATCATTTGATTGAAACATTACGTGAATTAGCACCTGATGCATTTACGAGTGAAGTAGAAGAAGCATGGACACAAGCTTATAACTTTTTAGCTGGTATATTTATTGCCCGTGAGAAAGAATTATATAACGAGCGAAAGTTAGCAAACGGTGGCTGGGAAGGTGCACGATCATTTAAAGTTGCTGAAAAAATAAAAGAGTCAGCACTTGTTACTAGTTTTATTTTTGTACCTGTTGACGGTAAAGCAGTGATTAATTATGAAAGTGGTCAATATCTTGGCATCGAAGTTGTGCCTGCCAGTTCTGATTATAATGAAATCCGTCAATATTCGCTTTCTCAAGCAGCTAACGATATCAATTACCGTATTAGTGTGAAAAAAGAAATAGGCAGTGAAACTCCTCAGGGCATAGTCTCTAATTATTTACATGATGAGGTTGAAGTTGGCGATGAAGTTAAATTATATTCACCAGCTGGCGACTTCTTTTTTAAAGATAGAGCTACGCCGATTGCTTTAATTTCTGCCGGGGTTGGTATCACGCCAATGCAGTCAATGTTAGAACTACTTAACCAAAATGGTTATGAGCATCCTGTTCATTTTTATCATGCTTGCGAAGGGCTAAAACAGCATTCGTTTGATCAACACAATAAGAGTATCTGTGACAATCAGGGCTGGGATTATAAAGTGTGGTACAACAGTGAGCAAAGTGACGAGGCGCACAAGTACCATGGTTTTATGGACTTTAGCTGTAATACATTACCACTAACCAACGGACATTTTTATTTATGTGGTCCAATTGCTTTTATGGCATTTGCTAAGAAATCATTATTAGCTCTTGGTGTTGCAGATGACCGTATTCATTACGAAGTATTTGGTCCTCATAAATCACTTTAATCTTTCTATCATTCATCAACTTGACTGATTAGTTCAAGTTGATGAATCTCCCGTCTATTACCTTTTTCCTTTTATACATTTCTAAATAAATCGTTAAAAACTAAATTGTGCATCATTTAGTTTTGGCGTATTGTCATCCTTAATATTTTAAGGAGCATCCAAATGACACAATCTATCTATGATTTTAATGTAAACACCATAAGCGGACATGAGGTTTCTTTAAATGAATACCAAGGTAGGGTTGTTTTAGTCGTTAATACTGCTAGTAAGTGTGGCTTTACTAAACAATATACTGGGCTTGAGAACTTATATAATGAGAACAAAACATTAGGGTTTAGTGTATTAGGTTTTCCTTGTAATCAATTTGGTGAGCAAGAAAAAGGTAATAACGATGAGATTTCTCAGTTTTGTGAACTGAACTTTGGTGTTACCTTTCCACTGTTTGAAAAGATTAATGTAAATGGTGAGAATGCTGACCCATTATTTAATTATTTGACGACGAATGCGCGCGGTATTTTAGGAACTAAACGTATCAAATGGAATTTCACCAAATTTCTTGTTGGTAAAGATGGCAGAGTAGTTAAAAGATATGGGTCAACGACAAAACCTGAAGATATAGATAATGATATTAAACGTTTACTCGCTGTTTAATTACCAAGGATATTAAAATAGGATAAACGATTTTTACTCAATAAAAATTTCATAATTATTGAGTACATGTTCTCAGGTATGTATTAAATGACTAAAAAAATTCTGTTGGTATTTTTTTTAATGTGTAGTTTAAATGTTTTCGCTATTGAAATACCTACTAGCACAAGAGCTAATAATGCCATTATTAGTGTTGAACAGCATTTGAAAAAAGAATTAATAAAAAAAGATCTTAAATACGGGGCTCCGATATTTATCCGAATTTTTAAACAGTCTGCGGTACTTGAAGTATGGATCGAATCAAATGATGGTACATTTATTCATTTTAAAAATTACGATATTTGTACTTTTTCAGGCGATTTAGGTCCTAAATTGAAAGAAGGAGACAATCAAAGTCCAGAAGGCTTTTACTTTGTTAATGCTCGAAGTCTTAATCCGTGGAGTCGTTTTCATCTTTCTTTTAATTTAGGGTACCCAAACAGCTATGATCGGTTTAATAATCGCACTGGTAGTGCATTAATGGTTCATGGAAGTTGTGTATCAATTGGATGTTATGCAATGACTGATGACAATATTAATGAAATTTATGCATTGTCAGTTGCTGCATTAAAAGGCGGGCAACCTTTCTTTAGAGTCCATTCATTTCCGTTTAAACTTGAACAAACTGAACTTTCAAAATATAAAGCAAATAAATGGTATTCTTTTTGGTTAAATCTTAAAGAAGGATATGATTATTTTAATGAAAATAAAAAGCCACCTAACGTAGAAGTTTTAAATGGTAAGTATATTTTTAATAAGTGATACTTTTCAATTTGAAAAGTATAAAAACGATTAATTTAACAAGTTATTATTTCTTCATATGTCCTATTTAAAATAGTCGGAGCAATAAATAATACTCCGACTAAATAAATAATAACTCTACTTCAAACCCAACACTTCTTTTCCTTGCTTAAAGACTATATCAACAGGAATATTTGCATTCGTTAGCTTGTTTAAATCACTCGCTAGTTCTGGCTTAATGAATCCACTGTCTTTAATTAATTGATCTACTTTCGCGTAATCTCCAGTTCCTTGAATAGTTAATATTAAATTGGATAAGCTTGCCATTGCTTGTGCCATTTCTTTAAAGTTAACCGAATATAAACCGTTGCTATCACGTGAAAATGCACCAGCTTGTTGGAAGTAATTAAAGCGAACCATATTGGCTTTACCGTGAGCTGAACTTGCACCAAAGCGTACTGAGCGGAATATACCAGCCATGAATGTTACGTAGTTATCTTCGACAATCCCCTCACTAATTTGACCTTTTTTGAATAGCTCAGTAATCATATAAAGACCTAAAATGTCGGCTTTACCTTCTTCTAGAGCTGAAGCATGTTCTTTGAGTGCTTGGCGAACTGTTCCTTTATTGTTAATGGTATTTTTTATACCTAAACCATGGGCTACTTCATGAAACATTGTGTTAGCAAAAAAAGCATTGAAAGTAACGTGTTTACGCTGTGTTGGCGTGATTAATACCTTGGCAATAGGATCAAGAATATGGTCGAATTTTGCTTTCATTGCATTTTTAAGTTGTAAGCGCCTAGTGCCTTTTTGTAATTGTACTTCTTCATCGTTAGGTAGGTTAATTGCGATAGTTTTACCACCAGCGTTTGCATGACCGGCGTAATAGATAACATCATAAGCGTTTAAGTCGGCGTCGGTTCCTGGTGTTTCTTGTTTGAATTTGTCAGCCACAGGTAATGTGCGTTGAAGCTCAGGTAAAAAACTTGCAAATTTCTCTAAGCGTTTTGACCAAGCTTGATCTTTAACTAATACATAAGATTCATAAGCAGCGCGGTATCCCACTAATTGATCTTCATAAGTTTCAATAGGACCAATAACTACATCAATTGAATTGTTTTTCATATCCATCCATGCAAAATCAGATGCTTGAAAATCGTCATTGAGCAGGGCGGTTGCACGCATTGTTAAGTAATTAGCGAATTCTTTATCGTCTGCTAATAACGCAGCATCTAATAGTAACTGACTCGCTATTGTTAATGGTTCTTTGTATAACGTTGAAAATGGAATTGAAATTAATTCACCTTGATTGTTTCGGCGAATCACTGAATATAACCCTTTACTGTCAATGGTTGATGATGCCATCTCTAATGCTGATTTTGTTATATCCTGAGGGTAGAATTGAGCGCCTAACGCCTTTTCTTGATAGTGACTTAGAAACGTTTCATCTGCTTGTAGTCTGTCCCATGGGCCGTAATTTAAAGTCGCGTATTTACGTACTTTTTCGTCCGTAAGACTAGAAAGGAACGCAACTTTATTATCACCAAATGACTGCATCCAAAATAAATCATCCATGATTACACTTGCATCAATGAGTTTGGCTAGCATAAGCTTTTGGTTGACAGATAAATGCGATAAATCGGTAGTTAATGTTACTTCTTGGTAAATGTCTAATCGATTTTTAAAGGCAGGCAATAATTGGGGAGTAACTTTAGTTTGGGTAATTTTGCTTTTTAATTCAGCAACCTGTGATTGGGTAACGTTTGGTTCAATGGTATTAGTTTGATCGCTACAACCGCTAAGTACTGCTATTGAAGAAATAAGCAGGGTTAGCGTTGTTTTTCTTATGTTGGTATTCATTAAAGTTACCTTGTTTTTATTAGATTTTATTCTTGATAATGTAGGATATTAGTAAAAGTTAATCACGTTCTATTAATTTTTTTAGTTTTTTTAATGATTTTAAACTACTAGTTTTTAAAGATTGATTAAAAAAGAACGCTGGTACATTACCATTAGGTTCAAGCCATGCTTGATAACTTACTTTCGTTAAAGCTTCGTCTGGTGATGATTTTTTAAAACGTACTACAGGCATAATAACCCAAAGAGAATCGGCTTGTTTTATTCTTATTAATTCTTTTGTTTCAGGATGTTGACTGGGGCAATTTTTAATAGTGATAATGGTTTTTATATCTAAAAATTGAGTATTGACACAAGTGATCAATTCTCTATTTTGAAAAGGCCAAGGTGAAAATATAATCGATCGCAGTACAAAATTATTATTGTCTTCAAATGCTAAAGTGTCGATATCTTTTAATCGATCAAACCACTGAGTACTTAACGATAAATCTGAAATAACTCTAAATGTATCACTCTTATTTTTTGACACATAAAACGTCGCATTAACTTGCGAAAATTTACTGCCTACATGCTTAGTTAGCGTGATAATCGGTTGACGGTTAACTAAGTCATCATAAGATGAATCATTTCTTTTTACATCAAGTTGTGAACTTTCAGGTGATAAAACACTGCAACTTGTGGTTACAAATAGTGAAATAGCAGCTACTAAAAAGGATGAAATTATTTTACTGTTTTTCCTTGTCTTCGTTCTATTTGTCATCATCAGTTTAATATTTAAAGGGCGGGGATTTAGCTTTGTTACAGGCTTTAATAAGTGAGATTTTAATAGCACGATGCCTAATATTAATAAAATGATGATAATAATCGATTGCATGATAAAGGATGTCCTACGTTGATAATATATTTATTAAAGATAGATTCGTGCATTGGCAATGCTTAAGCTTATTTAAAATAACGGTTGAGATTGTGAAAGAATACAGGTATATCATTGGTTCAATACTATCTTTTATATTTTCTGAGTCACGACTATGCAGCATGCTGTCAATTAGTTTTGGATTGAATATTAAGTTTGTCTGTGCACCTAGGTTACCAATAGGCATAACATCGGTATGATCAGAAATTTTAAGCGCCTTCAAAATTCATTGTAGTATAGGCAGCTATTATTACTTTCTTCTTGTTTCATTGATAATCGTCATTTTATATTTTTATAGCTTAAAGAGAGTAGGTTAAATGACTATTACTATGCTTATTATTAGAACACTCGTATACGAGAGTTACTT
>CALJMY010000189.1 GCA_937981905.1 uncultured Enterobacterales bacterium | reverse complement strand
TTTGTTATTAATACTAACGAAAATAGATTATAGGCAAGTACTTTAGACGCTTTTGTTATTGTTCAGACTACCTAATTAAATGGTATTACTGATAGATATTCTTAACAAAAGCACCTTAAACTTCTCTCATATAAATATTATAAACTATACTTTATAAATTTATTCTTCAGCCTCTTCATCACATCATTTCTTGTTATGTTCTTCATTTATACGGTGAATAAAAACATACACAAAACTATTAAAACAGGTGTCAATAGAGGTTTTATTATCATAATCTTTTTCTATTGAAGGGCTTTGTTACAAAATACAAATGATTAATTGCTTTTGTAGTCTTCGTTTTGTTGTATATTTTTATTTAGCAGTATTTTATAAAATAAATGGATCGTTTAATTCTTTATTAGGTTGAAAATAATTATGAATAAATCAAAATTAACTCCTGCACAAATACCTCAAGAAGCGTTTGATTGGTACGATGAATATGCACATGGTCAAATTGACCGCCGCACATTTTTAACACGATTAGGTACATTAGCTGTTGTAGGACTAACAGCGAGTGTGGTCGCATCAGCATTAATTCCTAATTATGCGTTAGCAGAAACGGTGTCCTTTAACGATTCAAGTATTAAAGCAACGTATGAAACTTTTACTTCACCAAAAGGACATGGTGAAGGACGAGGATATTTAGTTGAGCCTACTAATGTCACTTCTTCAACGCCAGTGGTATTGGTGGTACATGAAAATAGAGGTCTTAACCCTTACGTAAAAGATGTGGCTAGACGCTTTGCTAAACAAGGTTTTATTGCTTTTGCTCCTGATGCACTGCATCCGTTAGGCGGCTATCCTGGCAATGACGATGAAGGTCGTGCAATGCAAAAAAGCTTAGATCGAACTAAAATTGAAGCCGATTTTATTGCAGCAGCTCAATTTTTAAAAGTTCATAAGAAAAGCAATGGTAAGTTAGGCGTTGTTGGTTTTTGTTTTGGTGGTTACATTAGTAACATGCTGGCAGCTGCTATTCCTAATATTGTTGATGCTGCTGTGCCATATTATGGTACACCTGCTAACTCAGACATTATTAAAAATATTAAAAGCCCATTGTTACTACAATTTGCTGAAAATGATAAACGGGTTAATGCTACTTGGCATGCATATGAAGCGTTATTGAAATCAAAGAGAATTGATTATCAAGCACATGTTTATGCAGGAACTCAACATGGTTTTCATAATGATTCTACTCAACGATATAATGCTAAAGCAGCCGATCTTTCGTGGGAACGAACTATTACATTCTTTAATGAACATTTATCTAAACCAAGTTAAATTTAATGTAAACGGTTAAACATAAATCCTAAAAAACGCTAAGTTTTAATAATGAATTTAGCGTTTTTTATTTTTTCTTCTTAATGCCAAATGTTCGGCGGTTACTTTCGTCATTTTAAGAGCTAAAGCAAAAGCGAGTAATAATGGTGTGAGTAAATTAATTAGTTTCTGAAAATGTGAACGTTTTACTTGTTGTTTCAGCACTAAAAATTGATCACGTTGTAATGCATATCCATCAACTCTATCATTTATTATTCCCATTGATGTGCTACTTAACCAAGGAGATAGGTTAGATAATGAGTTAAGCAGACTTTTATCAAACTCTGGGGTGATTTCTTCTTCTAATGTTAACAATTCAATATCATTTAATATCTTGGTGAATGTCGTACAGCGAAAATTATCAATTTGTTCATTACAAGTGAGATCTTGATAGCTATTAAACCAGTCAGTAATCTTAATTTTAGCGTCTTCTACTTTGATTTGCGTATGAGTTAATGTCGTCATTGCATTTATACGACGTGATTCATCTACCAGCCCCAAAGTTGAAACAAACGCTAAAATAACCCACGAATATTCAACAAGTTTCCAATTTTGTAATGAAAGCGGTCGATAAATAATAAAGAAGCCATGAAACACGATAGTTAAGAAAATAAATAGACCACTAATGCGATAAATATCACTAGTTAAATCGCTTAATAATGAATAAATAAAATACATAGAGTTCTCTTTATTAGAAAGTGTAATTATGGCGCATTGAGAATGTATAAATGTGAAACGACTAATTTATATCAATGTCGGTGAGTATAACTGTATTTATATCATGTGAGAATGAACATTATCATTGCCATTTTAAATGCTGATATATATTAATTAATTTAATTCCATAAGAAAATAATCTGTCACAAATGCTGTAGGTTTCATGATTGTTAAATTATATTTAACATATTTTATACATCTAGAGTTTTTCTAGTAATAAGGTATGATGCCACAATAATAAAAATAATTAGAGGTGATGTTTTGTTGGTTAAAAATATATTAGCAGTAATGGTGGTTGGTGGTTTAACAGCATGTTCTGGTGGTTCATCAGATAATTCTACCGATACAATTAGCTCACAAGAGATACCAAGTAATAATACCGTTCCTGATCCTGTCGTGGTTTCAGATCCTGTTGTGGTTTCAGATCCTGTTGTGGTTGCAGATCCTGTTGTGATTGCAGATCCTGTAACTGTTACAGATACGGCTCAGTGTACTAATGAGCAATACGACATTGTTTCAGCACAATCAAATGCTATCAGTGAAGGTGTTCACCTACCTGCATTGGCTATCGATGGTGATTTTAGTGATGATTCACGTTGGTCATCTGAAGGCACTAATCAAGAAATTATCTTTGATTTAGGTGAACAAAAAAATGTAGCTGCATTGCAACTAAAATGGTTAAAAAGTAATGAAAGAACAACTAATTTTAGTGTTGAATCATCCATAGATAATTCAACATGGGATAATGTTATTTCTACTCGAAATTCAACATTAACGGCTGATGCTGCTGATGTTGATATTGTAAATTTATCTGAAACAATTAATGTGCAATACGTAAAAGTTATTGGGCATGGTAATTCTTCTGGGAGTGATTGGAATAGCCTTGTTGAAATTGATCTGTTTAAATGTGAGTTAGATGAAGCTGTTATTCCTGCTGTTGATACTACCTCTACACCTAGCACTGCGCAAGGTAATGATACTATTGCTACATGTGATGATTTAGGACAAATGTTATATAACGGGACTTGTTCTCCTTATACTGAGGTATATGAAGAAGAGCGTGGTGTTCTAAACGACGGTGCTTACCTTATCGCTTCATCACCAATAGAAATGACTTTTGATGCATTAGCTGCAAAACATGTAACACCTAATGGAAACGGTTGGCGCCATGAGTTAAAAATAAAATCAAGTGGTGGTTATCGTGTTGCTATGACTGATGTTTATGAATTATTTAAAGCAAAAATTACAGCTAATTTAACCGATGGTTCTAAAACCATTGTTGCACAACATCATGCTGAAACAACCGCAACAATAACTAAACTCTACATAGCGGATTTAGATGAAGGTGGCTTTGATAATGCACCAGATGGAACTGAATCTGACAGTACTGCTTTGAATGGTGTGTTCGATGTTTATATCCGATTAGCAAAAGAAGATGGTTCTGGTGAAACTAAACATTTGTTAACGACCATTAGATCTGGTGAAAGTTTTGACTTTGAAGAAGAAAATGATCATGGTGTTATAACTATTAAAATTAATGGCCAAGCGCTTGATTCAATCACAGTTGCTGATTCTTCTGCATCATTCTTTAAATTTGGAAACTACTTACAAGCACAAAATCCTGAAACAGGTGATAAGTTAGCGAGTGGTGATAATGATGGTGACTGGGATGATTTTTATGCTCAGTATTTTACTGAAAGTGAGATTACATTTACTGATATGAGTTATATTCGTACCGTTGATTAAATCATTATTGATAATAAAAACCTTCTATTGATAAACAATAGAAGGTTTTTTTATGTCTACAGATTATTAATTATTTTCTATAGTGCATAAAAAGCCCTTAGTTACTTAAGAGTAATTAAGGGCTAGTATTCATTTAATGCTTTACTTGTTAAATGCTATGTTACTAAACGCGGCGAATAACTTGTTGGTTTAAACGCATTAACATGTAATCTTTGTCTTTTTTCCAGTTTAAATCTTGAGCTAACGTACCGATAGATTGCGTTACTTGATTTACAAACTTACCGTAAGTGTTGTGAGTTTCATCAGCACTTTTTGCAAAGTAAACTAAACGAATAGTATCAACAAGCTTATCACCTTCCCAATGCATTACAGAATTACCTGATTCATTGTCTGGATTAAAGCCTAATGAAATGATGTCACCATTGATTATTGTTTCTTGGTTTGCTTCATAACGAACAATTGGAGACATACCATTTGCTATCATCGCAATATGTTGCAAGTTGCTTTTTTGTGAAGCATTTGCAAATGCATCACCAATTTTTTGATAAAGCGCTTCAAAAGGTTCTGCTGAATCATAATCAATTTCAGTCCCCTTAAGTAGTCGTCTTGTCATTGGAATGCTTACAACTGCATAAGTGATACTTGTATGATTTTCATCTAACTCAACACCTTGTTGTAAATAACGTGCAGATATTTCACGGAATGAATGAGTTGATGTAGCTTTATTACCTTTCTCTTTCGCAAAAATATCATACGTTAAATGTTGGTGATCACGTACTTTTAACTCACCTGGTTGAAGACCAATACGCTCAGAAAGAATTTTTACAGCATTGAATACTTTTTCATGGAATGCGCCAGAAGCTGTACGTAAATGTTCACCCGTTGCTAAGAATAAAAACTTAACTTTATTCGAACGAATTTCACCATCAAAATAGCCTTTAAAAGTACTATTTTGTTTTGGGTTATAAAAGAAGAAAGACTGTTGAGCCGTGTGTAATACTTGTTGCTCTGGGCTGTTACGAACACGAACTAAACGTTTGTTAGCAATGAAGTTTGCATGGTCAATACCGCATTCTTCTGTAATATCGAAAGCTAATTTTGCTAATTTTTGATAAAATTTATGGTATGGTTTTTTAGCGTTTAAATTCACTTCACCAACGACTAATTTAATTAACTCATCAGTTAGTGGCATTTCAGCAATAATATACTGATTATCACGTGCGTCTGTTGGTACATAGACTTTTTCTGATGCTCTATGTTTTCTTGTTGTTGAATTAGAACGTTTCATCTTTTTTCCCTTTTTTACTACAGAAATATTATTTTACATGAAGCTTTAATAAAGTGGTCTTTCACGTATCGTTTATGCTGAACAACTAGTTTATAACTGACTTTATAAGTCGTAACTATGCTGCTCGAAAGTAATAATTGCACTGATTTAACAATGATTGATTTTTTTTGTAAAGTTTTAATTCAATATTAATGATTAAATTTTTGTTTATGAATTGTTAACAACAAAAATTATAACTGATTATTACTTAAAAAGGGTGTTATTGAATGGATAGATACTTAGGCCATTGAAAAAGTAAAATGTATTTAAATGCGCCACTATTTAAAAATAGTGGCACTATTTTTAAAGTCTGTTTCGACGATCAAAATTATCATCTGATGGTGTTGCTGAATAAGCACCTGAACGCTGACGCGCACCGTAGTTTGAATTCATCAACTCCCGTGTTTTATTATCACTAGTTGCGGCTGATGGCGCATCTCCTCTGTTTCTTCTTAGTTGCGGTGGAGCAAAATCGATGGATGCAAAATACCAACTAACAGCGGCATCGTGTTTTTGAGCTATTTGCCAAAAATAAAAATTCCACGGTCTTAATTCTGTAAAAGCAGTTTTATTCATTAAAGCTTTGTTCGTATCGCCTGCAATACCAGAGCTACCTGTAGCCGATGAACGATATGCTTCTACAATTACATTAGCGTTTTTTAATGTATCAACGCTAGCCCTAGCAACTTCTCCTGTCCATTGATCATTTAGATAACCTTTCTCGCCTTGTGAATAAAATGGATCAAGTAAAGCAACGCGATCTGGTAATAAGTTGGCATTTAAACCATTGTTAACCGCATCATTAAGTTTTTTAGATACTTCAATAGCAATCTGATTACCTAATGAGTGACCAGCAATTCTGAAATGTTCGTTTGCAAAATCCTGCATGTTGTCACGAATTGATTCAAACAATAATTGACTGACATTTTTATTCGGTCCGCTTTGGTAGTTGCCATCTAAACTCTTCCAGCGCATATTTCTAGGGCCCTGAGTCGAATAAATTTTAGCTTCAGCATCTTTCACTTCACTCTCATCAGCAAATTGATTCCAATAAAGAATGCCAACGTTATAACCATGATCTAGCCAATATTGAGATAAATCTTCGTTAGGACCATCTTTGATACTTCGATTGAATGTTTCACGGCGTTGATCTTCAACACTGCCATTCTGCCAACCATGGATATATATAACAGTTGGTTTTTCTGGGCTGTAGTAATTATTCAGAACGCCTGGTTCAGCTTTCTCTGCTTGTGCATAATCAAACCAATAGAGTCCGTAATCTAGTTGTTGAAAAGTAGTTGCTGGAAAGGTTACTTCTGCAAAACTATTTAATGAAATTAAAGAGGTGACAATGATGACTATTTTTTTATGAAAATATGTTAGAAATTTAAACATGGGATTTCCTATTATTATTCTAAGTTATAGTTATTTTTAGTGCAGTCCCATTGAACTGACATATAAAGAGTATATCTAGTTTAAATATATTTGTTAATGAAATGTTAACATTTGTTTGTTCGAACAACGTTATTTTTATATTGGGTTATTATGTTGTTGATCGTTAGTGACGACATATAATGTCTTGTTGCTCTCGCTTTTTATTAATATATTACGCTACACTCGATGTTCTTTTATTAGTGCTTTATTAAGGATGCCACTTGAAGTTAATTAATAAACTGATTCTTAGGTCAGTATTATCAACGTTGCTATTAACAGCCTCTCCATTTATTTTGGCGAAATCAATTAATGAAACTCCCTCAATATTAGATTTAAAAAGTTGTTTTGTTGAAGGTGTCAGAAGTCAATTAGCATGTGGCAAGCTTACCGTTCCGGAGAACTGGACGTCGCCGAGCGATAAAACCCTTGATGTTAATGTTATCGTTGTTAAAGCCATTGCAAGCTCTTCAAAACCCGATCCTCTCTTTTTATTAATGGGTGGTCCAGGACAAGCATCATCAGAGCTTGTGTCTGGATTAATACGAATCTTTAGTGATGTTCACCAAACGCGT
>CALJMY010000188.1 GCA_937981905.1 uncultured Enterobacterales bacterium | reverse complement strand
ACCATGTCAGTTCCTGGCACAGTCACTTCATTCATTTCAGCGATTTGATCCGGTGAATAATGGAAGAAGTTCAAGTCAACTAAATTCTTGATTAACTTGTTAAAGTTTTCACGACCTGTGAAACAAGCGAAGTCATCTCCTTCAGCAACCGCTTCAGGTGAATTTTCGAATACTTCATAAAAAACATCGTAAGCGTTTGTGTTTGTAATCGCTGTCGTTGCACTTGTATTCAAATCAACACAACCACCGGCAACAGTTAAGAAACTTGCGAATCCATCCATGAATGCTAAGTTCCCAGTTCCCGTTGCTTTGTTACCTCTCCAAATTAATTTATCTAATTCGTTAGAATGTAAAGCCAAAAGGTAGTCAACGATTTGTGCTTCGAAAGGAAGTTCTTCGTCTTCAGCCATTGCACCCGCACGAAGATTCAACTGTGTCCAAAATCCCGCCAAGTCTTTTTGACAAAACTTCTTCATGAAACCAAGTGTTTCAACTGCAATCGCTCTATCTGTGAAAACTGTGTCACCTGAAGCTGTCATCGTGCAGTCACCCGCTTGATAAATAACTGAATCGTCCATCAATTTGATTTCTTCAGAACCTTTGATTCCTTCTTGAATTGTTATTTTTTCAAGTGTTCTTCCTGCTGTTACTTGCTTGACAAGTATTTCTTCACTTTGTTCGTCAACATACGCACCTAATCCGGAAACGTCAAAATCGAATGTTGTTTCGATATATTTTTTTAAACTCATTACTTTTTATTTATAATATTTTTGAAATAGTTCGCGCGTCTGTCCTTGTCATTCGCTGTCGAAAATTTCGAAACTTCTTTTTCTGTTGTTGGTTCGTTCTTGAATGCAGAAAATTGTTCTTTCAATTCATTCAATTCACTTTGAAGTTCTGCGTTTCTTGACAAAATCGATTCGATTCCGTTCACGATAGCGTTCAAAGGTGTTTCAATATCTGACATCTTATTGTCGATAATTGATTCAACTTCTTCGCTTGACATTGTTTGTTCTTCTTCAACAACTTCTTCTTCAGTAGGTGCTTCTTCACCTTCCGTTCTTTCATCAACTAATTCCAAAACGATACCTTCAGCATCCAATACAATCGACACACCTTCAAGTTCACCACCAAGTTGAAGTGTTCCTTCTGTCGCCGGTACTTGTTCACCGTCTTCTGTGACGATGAAGATAGCCGTTCCAACTTCCAAACCACCATCGAACGCGATGATTGATTCGTCCATCAAAGGAATTTCTTCAAATTTAGTCGCAACTTCTTCAGTATCCGTCGCTGTCGCTGTTGCTGTCGCTTCAGTTTCATCGGTAAACTTCGACTTTAAAAAGTCAAGTTTTTCAATAATACTTTTGAATTTACTCATATTAAATTATTTGTTCGGATATTGTGTTTAAGTGTTTATTTTTTATCAACCAGTTCAATCAGTTCGTCAATGATTGATTCGAATGTTATCTTGTCAGAATTAAATTCTGAAGCATCCATGACAAAAGTGCCTTCTATACTAAACCCGGAAACTTCGCCCGACTTGATTCGTTGATAAAGTTCTTCGTTTTCGAATTTGTACGTTGTGAGCCATGAACCGTCCGACACATCTTTGAATCGTTCCGGTGCTGTGAATCCTTTCGATTCATCAACTTGATATGAACCAATCATGAACACACCTTCGGCAAGGTCTTTTGAATTGTGTTCGATGTTCACATTGTTGAATCGGTTGTTTCTTGCATAGTCGTGAATTATGTCTTTGATTGCCTTCTTAGTGAATACAACATAATATTCGCCCGAATCATCACGTCGATATATTGGTGTGTCCGCTGAAATTGCAACACCCGACACCGTTCGTTCGTCATCGTTGAAATGATATCGAACAACATTCGAAAACGTTTCGAAAGAAATTTCATGCGCCGGGTCATGAACTAATGAATTGAAATCGACAAAAGTATTCGGGTCGTCCAAGTCAATCATTATTTCGTAAATAGGTAAATTTGTGTTTATCATGAATATTGTGTAAGTTTGTTTATTATGAATAAAGAAATAGCTATCCAATTAAATAAGTTCGCAAAAGAAGTATGCGAAAGATATTCAAATAAGAATAGAGCAAATAATTTCTACAATGAAACATTTGAGATTCAAGAAATAATTCCAACAAGCGACAACACCGCGACAATAATATATCAAAAGAACACGGGAAAAAGAGCCGGGTTTTTCTTTTATTATATAAAGGGAATGAAACAATGGCGATACTTTGTCCCAACCGATAGTCATATAAATGGAATGTCTTGTTTCGCAAATCAAAAAATTGAAGTCGAACGACATAATTATAAATACAATTTTTAAGAATGAAATTTGTCTATCCTTATAAACGAAAAGAAAATGACTTCAACATCATCAATTCGATTCGATGCGTATTGAAATACTATCCGAATTCTGAAGTGTTTGTTCTTGGTGACGAACCCGAAACCGATTTCGAATTCAAACATATCAAGTCAATATCGAATCACAAAACACGCGGTTCAAATGTCACTTCGAAAATGCTTCAGTTCGCAAAAATGCATCCTGGTGAATTCGTTTATATGAACGACGACTTTTTCATCAATGATAAATTCGATTTCAATATCGTTCATGGTTCAATCGAAATGATGGAACGTAAAGATGGCAAAGCGTCAATCGCATGGAATCAAGCCGTTGACAATTCGGTTCACTTCTTAGAACATAACAAACGACCGATTCGAAGTTATGAATGTCACCAACCGGTCATCTTCAATTCAAAATTGTTAATCGAAACAATGGATCAAATCGAATGGAAAACAAACGACCATTTCATCAAGTCATTATACTTCAACATAAATGTTCCGATTCGATTCAAGCCGATTGAGAATGTAAAACTAATTTTGCCGAATATAAAGAAGGCGAACTTGTATCTTGAAATGTTCGGTTGTATTTCAACCGGTCAAGGATTCATGACGAAAGAAGGTTGTGAATATATCAAACAAGTTTAGAACGTTGATACTTCGTTTATTTGTGCGACATTGTTCACCGCTGTCGTGATATCCGTTTCAACAACGACGACTTGAGTTTGTCCATTTGCACCCGCTTGTGAACCGTCCGCATTCAATTCAGTTTGAACCGAACTTGTGTCGTCACTAATTGCGAACGATGATGCACTTGCACCCGTACCGCCACCTGAAGATAGATTCGGAACTGAACTACTTGCGCCACCGCCACCGCCACCGCCACCGTATTGAGTTGAAGCAATTTTCGCAATGTTAATCGCTGACATTGAAGCGGTAGTGATTAACGCACCCAAAGCACCCGGATTCGGAACACCTAAAATTGTCAATGGTGAAGTAGTCAAAGAAGCTGTAATCGCTTTATATGAATCAATTACTGCCATACCAAGTTGCATTGCTTTATTCCTTTGGAACGAAGCCTTTCGAATTTTTTCTTCTTGAACCGAATTCCCTTTCGCTTTTTTCAATTGTAAATCACTTACTAAACTATTCAAAGAAGATAAAGCATTCAATCCGTTTTCAGCTTGTTGTATATTTGCATCCCTTAACGCTTTCTTTTTATCTTGAAGAATCTTTTCATCTGCGATTTCTTTGTCATCCCATTTTTTACGAATCAATGCTTCTTCCATTTCTTCGCGTTCTTTGATTTCACCCATCAACATGATTTTCTCTTCGGATGATATCAATTCATTTATTTGAAGTGCTTCGCGTTCGGCTTGATATTTTTCTTCTAATATCACAAGGTCTTCAGTTATCGATTCACGCATCAAAGAATGTCGAAGCGCGTTCGCCGTTTCAATCGCTGTCGCCTGGTCAAGTGCTGTCTTATCGGCGAAACCTTTTCGAAGTGTTGTCAGTTCGGCTTCTTGCTGAATGATTAATTGCTTTTCAAGTTCAGCGTTTCCGTGAGCCTTTAACATTAAAGCATCGTATTTATCCGACACCGCTTGTTCTTCAAGTTCATTCGCTGACAATCGCATTTTGAAAAGTTCATCTTCAAGTTCCGCTTGTTCTAATAAGAATTGATTGATTTGTTCTTGTTCTTTTAGTCTTGCCGATTCCCTTTCTTTTGCCCTTGCAATTGCATCGGCTTTTGCTTTTTTATCGGCTTCGTCTTTTTCTTTATCTTTCTTCTTTGATTCGTCGTCAATTCCTAATTCTTCTTTTTTTGATTGAATTTTTAGTTGTAATGCTTTATCGTTTTCATCTAAGAAATCCGTATTTTTTTGTAAAAGTGCATTTTCTTCGCGGGTGTTTTCGTTCGCTGAATCCGTTGCATCTTTCATTGCTTGTTTCGCGTCAAGTGTTCCCAAAAGCGCATAGCTTAAATCCCACAAAGAAACATTTTGTCCGGTTTGTGCTTCGGTCGTATTTTGTAATTGTTTCTTATAATTTTCAGTTCTTAGTTCGGCATTTGCAGTTGCTTTTGCTTGAAGGTCAACAAGTTCAATGTTTAATAAAATTGCTTTATTCAATTCATCTTCGCCGACCGTATTTGCGTCAATGTTTGATAACAGATTCGGATATTCAGTTTGTAATCTTTTAACTGCATTCACTTGTTCTTCCCTTGATAATGAAGAATCTTTTAATGTTTTTTGTAATTTATCTAATGCGCTTAATTCTTTAGCTGAACTTTCAATCGCTTTTTCATTAATTGCGTTCATTGTTTCTTGCGCCTTTGTCGTGCCGAACAACATATTTTTCAACTTGTCGAAGTTAGCAATTAACAAACCAACACCGACAATCAACGCACCGATTCCAGTTGCTAACATAGCACCGCGCAAAAGTTTCATCCCCTTAGTTCCGTTTCCGATTGCAAGATTATAAAGTTTCTGAACCTTTGTCTTTGCCCGTGTCAACACAATCGAATTCGCGTCAAGTTGTTGTTTGATTGTTTCGATTGAATTCAATACACCTTGCGCCCCTTGAAGTTTTGTAATCGTTTCAAGTAGTTCTTCGTTTTCTGAACCAAGCAAAGCAGTCACACCCGTATATGCTTGAAATCCCGCAACCGCACCCGAACTGATTGACAAAGCTGAAGACAATCCCCGACCTTGTTCGGCAAGTGCATCGATTGAACGATCCGTTTCAATTATAATCTTTTTGTATTTTGCCGTTTGTGTTTGAAGTTCTCTAAATTCTTTCGACGTTGTATCACCCGCCAATGCAAGTTCGTACATTCGGTCTTCCATTTTTGAAATAGAACCGGTCACTTCGACCAGGATGTCACCGCCAAGATGTTCCATGTCGCCCGAAAACTTCTTCAAGTCGTTTTGTGTCTTGTCGAATGCTTT
This sequence comes from uncultured Enterobacterales bacterium, assembly GCA_937981905.1. Lineage (GTDB taxonomy): Bacteria > Pseudomonadota > Gammaproteobacteria > Enterobacterales > Psychrobiaceae > Psychrobium. The sequence continues at coordinate 1,503 of CALJMY010000188.1, read as the reverse complement.
TGATAAGTCTTTGAACGCGGTTGTGTTTTGTTCACCGTTTTTCGATAGTTCTTCCATTTGGTCGTTCAAATCGACCATTTCTTTCTCAAGTTTTTTTACATCGTTTACAGAACTTCCCGTGTCAACCTTCGCCGTGAATATCGCTTCTTTTCTTGCCATCTATTTCTTTTTGCTTAAGTCTTTGACTTTTTTATTCAAGTTTTTTATTTCTTTATCAATCTTCAAAAATTCTTGTTCGTCAGCTTTAATATGTGATTCAATTTCTTTTTTGATATACTCGATGTTCTTACCTTGTGTCGCTTGAATATTTGTTTTCCGATGTATTTCAGAAACTTCTTCGCTTAAAGTCAAACCGCCTTTCGCCCTATTGTTGACAGCGTTGTCAACGTGGCGAAGTTTTTTATTAATATAAACAAAGTAAATCAATCCAAGAATGACCGTCGCGATGTCATATTTTTGAAACATTTCCAAGATGATTGATAACTCCATTTAATATTTTTGCGATGGTCCTTGAAACTTTTCACTTTGACTTTCAACCGCATTTTTATAATAATCAGCACCGGCGATATTATCAAGATATATTTCAAGTTCATCTTCGGTTAAAAAAGCTAAAATGTTCGGTTGACCCGTTACTAATTCGTTTACGTCTATTGCTCCGACATAACCAAAAAGGACAAAACCTAATTCTCCTGGATCATTATCGTAAACAAGAAACCATCTGTTTACGTCATCTTTGTGTATTCCGTGACTCATAATTTTATTATTTTTATTTTAAACTAAACCGCCGTCAGTTATTGTCCATAAATCAGTAACCAAAGAAGCTCTTGCCGTTGCTGGTGCGCCTGAACTATATTGAGCCGTTCCCGCATGAAAAGCTACTGAATTATTATGCGTTTGCCCTTCCCATGCAACTAATAACAAGTCGTAATTAGTAGTTGAAAACGCTGTGCCTAATAGCATACTTGGCGCACTTGTTAACGCTGAAATATCCCAACCGCTTATGTCTTGGTCGAATATAGAACAACCGTTGAAAGTGTTACTGTGACTTGTTAATACTGTTGTATTAGTGAATGTAACAGGACTATTAAACGAAGTACAATTATAAAACATTAATATCGTATTTGCACACGCTGACAAATCAAAGTTTATTGTTTGATTAAAATTTGAGCAAAGCATAAACATTCTAACAGTATTTGTAACTTTAACAGTATTAAAATTTACAGGCTTATTAAAATTAGTACAGCCGTAAAACATATCATTTATAACAGTTACATTTGAAGTATCAAAGTTTACAGCCTTATCGAAGTTCGTACAATTATAAAACATACTCGTCATATTTGTTACGCTTGAAGTATCTGAAAATGTAACATCACTATTGAAATTAGTACAGCCTGAAAACATACTAAGCATTCTCGTTACACCGCTTGTGTCTATAACTAAAGGACTATTAAATGAAGTACAATTTTGAAACATTTGTATCATATCAGTAGATCCTGAAAAGTC
>CALJMY010000187.1 GCA_937981905.1 uncultured Enterobacterales bacterium | reverse complement strand
GCAATGTTCAGATTCTAGATTTAGCTTTCTTAACTTAAACCTTTAAGTTAGATGTTTAATTTAGTGTCTATATATTAGCGTGAGCTTTTTAATCAAGAGTGGGTTAGTTTTGAATTTCATTTCTGCATCAATAGCATGGCGCTATGCGCGAGCGCGCAGTGGTAGCCGGTTTTTAAATTTTATTACGTTGTTTTCCATCGGCGGTATTTTATTAGGTGTTTGCGCCCTTATTATCGTCTTATCAGTCATGAACGGGATTGAAAATCAGCTTAAACATCGAATTTTAGGTGCCATCCCACATGTTATTGTTGATGACGTTGCTGATCCAAAAATAATTAATCAGTTAAATAATATTGAAGGCGTGATTGGTTCTTCAAGTATTTCTATGTCTCAAGCGATGATCCAAGGAGACAACGTGTTAAGCGCCGTGATGCTTCAAGGAATAGAACCAAGTATTGACTCTGCTTATAATCCCATTGCGAAAAACATGCGTTATGGCGAATATGAAAGCCTAGAAGCAGGAAAATATAATGTTATTATCGGCCGAAGTTTAGCGAGCCAATTAAGCGTCACTATTGGTGATAAAATTCGAATTATATCAGCAGAGCGTAGCGTTTATACCCCATTTGGTAGAGTACCTAGTCAGCGAAATTTTACGATAAGTGGTGTTTTTGAAATGCAGTCAGAAGTTGATGCATCTGTTGCCATTATTCATATTAAAGATGCTCAGCGTTTATTAAGACATTCTAAAAACTATCAACCGCCATATCGTCTGTTTTTAGATAATGCATTCGATGATGTACGAGTCATTAATCAAATAAATATCCAAACTCAACAACAAGACGAATCATTATCCATTAAATCGTGGCGCAACGAATATGGCGAATTGTTCGCTGCTGTAAACATGGAAAAAAACATGATGAAGCTAATGTTGAGCCTTATCATTGCTGTAGCCGCTTTTAATATTATTTCTGCGTTAGTTATTTTAGTTACTGAAAAACAGACCGACATCGCTATCCTTTCTACGTTGGGACTTAGTCGTAATAAAATTGCGTTAGTGTTTATTCTGCAAGGTACTTTTAATGGCGTAATAGGCACACTCGCAGGAACGGGTATTGGTTTGTTATTAACGTACTATCTTAACGATATTCTGATGGCGTTAAATCTTAGCTTTATTGTGAACCCAGTTGATCCTACCGCTGGGCTACCAATATTAATTGACCAAACACAAATTATTATCCTTGTTGGAGCAACGGTATTACTTACTTTGTTGGCAACACTGTATCCCTCATTTAAGGCGGGTCGTATCGAACCTGCTAAGGCGTTAAAGCATGACTAATATATTGTTGCAATGTGAAGGCATTATTAAAAATTATCAAGATGGCGACAACGTTGTTAATGTTTTGTCTCAATTAAACATGTCACTAAATTCTCATGAATTATTGGCAATAACGGGACGCTCTGGTTCTGGTAAATCAACGCTACTTCATATCTTGGGTACGTTAGATACACCAAGCGAAGGTCGTGTTTTATTCCAAGGCAAAGACATTCATCAATTAAATGCAAGTAAACAAGCGCAGTTTCGAAATAGTCAATTGGGATTCATCTATCAATTTCATCATTTGTTAGCTGAGTTTAGTGCTATTGAAAATATTATGATGCCACTTCTCATTGCTGGTACGGCTAAAAATAAAGCCAGGGCGAGAGCACTTCATATATTGACGCAAGTTGGTTTAAAAGATCGCGCTCATCACAAACCGTCACAACTCTCTGGTGGTGAGCGTCAACGTGTTGCCATTGCTCGTGCCTTAGTTAATGAACCTGCATTGGTATTAGCCGATGAACCTACTGGTAATTTAGATAGTGAAAATGCCCAAGCTATATTTGCTTTATTACGTGAACTACGAGATCAACAAGGCACTAGTTTTGTCGTAGTAACGCATGACAATCAATTAGCTAACAGACTTGATCGTGTTGTTAACCTAACCAGTGGTCAGTTAAAGCAAGAAGAGGTTAACTTTTAATGGAACAACCTCAACGCTTAAGGCTTGCTGGTGGTTTGAGTAGTGCTATTGGCTTACGTTTTCTAACGGCCAAATCATCGAATAAATTTATTTCGTTTATCTCAATGACCGCTATGTTTGGTATCGCCATTGGTATTACCGTATTACTGATTATCATGTCGGCTATGAATGGATTTGAACAGCAATTAGAACAACGATTATTGTCGGTTGTACCTCATGGTGAAATCATTAGTGTGAATAAACCAATTACTGATTGGCAAGATATAGTTAAGCAAGCAAAAACGATTGAAGGCGTTATTGATGGCGCGCCAGTTATTAACGTTAAAGGCTTAGTTATTGACGGTAATGGCTTATCAGGTATTAAGTTAGATGGCATTATTCCTGAGCAAGAATCACTTATTATGGCCAGTAGTGATTACACAACGAAAGGAAGTTGGGCTAAGTTAACTCAAGGTAGTCACAATATAATTTTAGGCCAAGGCTTAATTGACAAGTTTGATTATAAAATTGGTGACAATGTTTCAGTAATGATTCCTCAGACTGGTGAAAAAGGGCGCCTGTCATCACCTAAAGTGACTAGTTTTATTTTGGTTGGTGCGTTTAAATTTGGTGGTCAACTTGATCAGGTACAAGCTTACATTCATTTAGAAGATGCCAGACAACTAAGCGATGCTACATTAAGTCAAAGTGGTGTAAGTGGTGTTCGTTTTAAATTTGATGATGTATTTAACGCCAGCCCACTTATTCGTAGTATCGGACGTGATGTTAAGTCTTATGTCTATTTAAGTGATTGGACTAGGCAGCAAGGGCATTTATATAACGATATTAAGCTGGTTAAAATGATTACTTACATCGTCTTAGTATTAGTTATTGCCGTTGCTAGTTTTAATATTGTGTCAACGCTGGTAATGGCAGTACAAGACAAAGAAAGTGAAATTGCTATTTTACTCACCATGGGCTTTTCACGTGCCAATGTGATGAAGGTATTTATTGTGCAAGGCATGATAAATGCGTTATTGGGATGTATTATTGGCGGAGTATTAGGTGTATTACTCGCCATAAACCTGCCAGAGATTGTAAAATTCTTTGAGCAACTATTGTCGATTCAAATATTGTCAGGTGGAATTTACTTTGTAGATTCACTACCGTCATTGTTTTTAATTGAAGATTTAATATTATTGATTAGCGCCACGTTGTTTATTAGTTTCCTTGCAACGTTATATCCTGCAAGAAGCGCATCAAAAATCAAACCAGCATTAGTGCTAGGGCAATAGTGTTAAGAAAATAATACTCATAACGTTTGATTAGTCATAAAGCATAAAAAAGGGGGCGGATATTAATTATCCGCCCCCTTTTTTTAAATAAATTATTCACTTTCTATTTACGTTGCTTTCGTTTGTTGTATTCACTAACAACAGAGAATCGCCATAACAACCGTATAAGACCATAAGATAAAATACTTGATAAAACACCTATCACTAAACATCCAACCAATAACGGCGCTGCAATCGTACCAATGCTTTGCATAAACCAATCAATAGATAGTTCAAATGAGAACGGATGTTCTTCACTTCCTAAAAGTTTCACCCCAAATAAATAAGCACCGTAAAACATAGGTGGTATTGTAAAAGGGTTACTAATCCAAACTAGCGCTACCGACAATGGGAGGTTAACTCTAAATAAGACGGCAGATATAGCGGCAAAAAACATCTGCATTGGAATGGGCATCCAAGCAAAAAAAACACCGACCGCAAATGCACCCGCAGCGCCTTTTCGATTGAGATGCCATAAATTAGGATCGTGTAAACGAGAGCCTAAATGACGAAGATGTTTGTGATCACGGATTTTATTATGGTCGGGCATCATCCGTTTAATTATTTTTCTTGGCATATACTTATCTACTATGACTATGGATAGACGAATCTCAACATTAATATTAGGACTGATGTCAGTCTTAATCCTGCCCAGCATTCCAAATAATTGGATTGCGGTAGTGTTTCTAGTGTTAGGACTAATATTAGCTAAGACACATATAACCTTTGCTTGTTATATCATTGGTTTATCAATATGTATTTTATCGATAAATATTCATTTCAATGGGCTTAAATATATATTTCCAGCAAACTCTAGCATAAAAGGAACGATTGTTTCACTACCCAAGCAAGGAAACACTCACAATAGCTTTAAATTTGAGCTATCGAGTATTATTCATCAACAACAATCTCTTGATATAAAAGGTAAAATATTAGTCTCTTGGGCAGGTGTACATAGCTTAAAACAAGGTCAGCAATGGCTATTTGAGCTTAAATCAAAACCTATTACTGGATTATTTAATGACGGTAGTTTCAATTATCAACGTTATCTACTTAGCCAAGGAATAATTGCAAGAGGTGTGGTTAAATCGGCTACCCCTATCAATTTAACACAAGATAAACGCGGCATATTAGCAAGTAAACTATCTAATTATATAAACGAGCTCAGTCATCATCGTTTTATCAATGCGCTAATATTGGGTGATAAACGTAATTTTGATAATGATGATTGGCAAGTGATGCGAGAAACTGGCACTAGTCATTTATTTGCTATTAGTGGTCTCCATTTAAGCCTCATTGCATTGTTTGTTGGCGCCATTATTCGGTTTATATTTAAATTAATTAATATTGCCGTGCCGATCAAAACCTCGATTAGTGACGCCGTTGTAGTAATAATGATTGTAGCTTCCTGCATATTTTATAGCTTTTTAGCCGGATATAGCGATCCAACACTGCGTGCACTGGCCATGGTTGTTATTTTTAGTATTGGATTAATGATAAAACAACGATTTACTTTTTATCAATTATTGTTATTCACGTTGCTAATTTTTGGTTTGCTCAATCCATTATCATTTTTAGCACAAGGGTTTTGGTTATCATTGTGTGCGGTAGGTGTTGTGTACTTTGTTTTAACGACTTCCACAACATCAAATAACCACCATGAATTATCTCAATTCGCTCGATTAAAAAATAAGATTATATTTTTAATAAAGTTACAATGTGGATTAGCTATAGGCTTGTGCGTTATTCAAGTCTGGTTTTTTGGTGGCTTGTCATTAACTGCGCCGTTAGCAAATTTGATTGCTGTGCCTGTCGTTACATTATTAATCCTACCCTTAGTCTTTATTGGTTGTTGTTTAATGGTGTGTAATTGGCAGAGCGCGGGTTATTTGTGCTTTTATAGCGCTAATCAATTATTAGATTGGTTATTCTCGTTTCTACGTTGGCTCGCCTCAACCTCTTGGGATTGGTTATCTGGGCAATGGGTGTTTTATGCTCTAATATTTGTAGTCACAGTCATTGGTTTTAACACCTTTTTTGTTTTCATGCCTTACATTGATAGGTTAGTTAAGATTCGATGGTTATTAATCTTTGTGAGTATTTGGGGCGTCGCATTATATGGCGGTCAAAGATTGATGC
>CALJMY010000186.1 GCA_937981905.1 uncultured Enterobacterales bacterium | reverse complement strand
TTGATTTTAAATACACACACTAAAATTAACTTTAGCTATAACATATAACCAAATAAATATTTAAAAGATGAAAGATTAATTACTAACGACTATTAGTAACTATAAAAGAGGTCGTAAAATACCATTCTAAAGTACTGTTTTTTAATTAACTACGAGATTAAACCATTAACACACTAACAAGGTAAATAATTGATTATTATAAATATTAAAAACTCCCCACTATCAATTTCATACTCGTAAAATGAAAAATAATTAATAAAAAATATAATTTGAAGGTAGTTAGATACCAATATGACGAAAGGAAAAACAATAAATTATTTAAGAAAAAAAAACGCCGAATTCAATTAAGAGTTCGGCGCTTTTAGTTAACAAGATGTTACGAATTAACTTATTTTGTTTATGCTAATAAATTTACTAAAAATTAACATTACAACATGAAGTCACATCATATTTTATGTATTTAATAAAACGTTTTATTGTCGTCTTGCATGCTCAAAAGCAATGCTGATGGGGCAAACCGCTCACCATGCATGCTTTGATAATGTGTTAGTAATCGTATTACTTCATCTATGCCAAGCTTATCAATATAGCTGAAAGGTCCGGCAAGAAACGGCGGGAAACCTATACCAAAAATAGCCCCTATGTCACCATCACGAACACTATTGATAATGCCGTCATCCAAACAACGAGTTGCTTCGTTCAGCATTTGAATGATACAACGCTGTGCAATTTCAGTTTTAGCTGTTTCTTTGTTTGGCATAATACCTAACACTTGATAAACACTTTCATCAACTAGCTTTTTACCTTTCGCTTTCTTATCGTAACGATAGAATCCTTTGCGATTCTTTTTTCCTTTACGGCCATCATTAAGTAATGCATCAAATGCACTTGGCGCTGCAAAACGCTCACCTAACTCAGTTAATAATATAGGTGATATTTTAGCACCAACATCAATACCTACTTCTTCTAGCAAAGTAATTGGCCCAACTGGGAACCCAAAATCGACCAAAGCACTATCCAACGCTTCTATAGACTCGCCTTCAAGTAACATATTTGCTGCTTCATTCATGTAAAGCGCCAAAATACGATTAACATAAAAACCAGCGCCATCTTGTACGACAATTGGTGTTTTACCCTGTTTTTTAGCAAATGCTACGGTAGTAGCAATTGTTTCAGGTGATGTTTTTTCATGAGCAATAACTTCTACCAGAGGCATCTTATCTACTGGTGAAAAATAATGTAAACCAATGACGTTTTCTGGACGCTTTGCATGTTCAGCTATCTTACCAATTGGTAAGGAAGATGTATTAGAAGCAAAAATAGTGTGTTCGCCGCAATTAGCTTCAACGTCTTCAATCATTTTATGTTTTAGTGATAAGTCTTCAAAAACAGCTTCTACAACAATATCGACATTTTTAACGCCTCTATATTCAGTCGTCCCAGTTAAATTATTCATTTGAGATTGCATTGCACTGCGTGTCATAAAACGACGTTTTACTTTCTTATTAAGTAAATCGTAACTGTACTTAAGTGCTTGGCTAATACCATCATGTGAAATATCTTTAATTCGTGTTGGAATATTAGCTTTTATAGCTGTTACATTAGCAATGCCGCCGCCCATCAAGCCGCCGCCAAGTACCATTGCATGTTTGATTTTCTTAGGCTGTGTATCGCCACTACCCGTTTCTTTCTTCATCTGCGTTGTTGCAAAAAACAATCGACGGAGCGCTTTTGATTCATCAGTCATCACTAAATCAGAAAAGTGCTTTGCTTCAATAGTAAAACCAGCCTGACGGCTTTCATTAACACCAGTACGGACACAATCAATAATTTTTAACGGTGCAGGATAATGTCCTTTTGTTTTAGCTAATACTGATTTTTCAGCTTGGCTAAACATAATATTACGCCCTACTGCTGTTGCTTGAAGTAGTTTATTAACGTTATCAAGTTTCAGTTGGCGTTTGGGCAATTGCTTTGAAGCCATCTTCAATGCTACTTCCAGTAAAATAACCAGAGGGACAACATCATCAACCAACCCTATTTTTTTAGCATCTTTAGCACGAAGTTGTTTACCCGTTAGCATTAAATCTAATGCTTTAGCGATGCCAACTAACGCTGGTAAACGTTGTGTTCCGCCACTACCTGGTAATAAACCTAATTGCACTTCCGGCAAACCTAATACTGTTTTACCATTGTCTGTACAAACACGAGCATGACAAGCCATAGCAAGTTCAAGACCGCCACCTAAACAAGGACCATTAATGGCTGCAATCACAGGAACCTTAATGGCTTCAATGCGATCAAATATTTGTTGGCCTAATGTTGAAATAGCTAATACATCATCACTCGTTTCACAGCTATCAAGCATAGTGATATCAGCACCAGCAATGAAATTATCTGGCTTGCCAGAAATAAACACAATGCCTTTTAAGGTTGTGTTATTTTCTAAATCATCTAACACGGTTGCCATTTCTTCGCCAAATTCAGCGCGCAACGTATTCATTTTTTCACCAACAACATCAATACTAATTATTGCAATGTTGTCGTCATTAATTGTTGTAGTAAACGTACTCATTATTCAACCTCCAAAACCATAGCCACACCAAGTCCACCTGCAGCACAGGCCGTTGTTAATCCAAGACCACCACCGCGGCGTTTTAACTCATTAAGTACTTGTGTAATTAAACGTGTACCAGTGGCAGCAAAAGGATGTCCGTAAGCTAATGAACCGCCCATTACGTTAAATTTATCCATATCGATCTGACCAATAGCCGTTTTACGACCTAAATGACGTTGTGCGAATAAATCAGATTCAAACATTTTCATATTTGCTAATGTTTGTGCTGCAAAAGCTTCATGCATTTCAATTAATGTTAAATCAGATAATTCAATTCCAGCGCGTTGTAGTGCCAATGGTGTTGCAAAAGATGGCCCCATTAACATGTCTTCCCAAACATCAATTGCTGAAAATGCATAGCTTTTAATGTAACCCATTGGTTGATAACCCAGTGCTTTAGCTTTATCTTCACGCATCATAATAATGCCCGATGCGCCATCTGTTAATGCCGTTGAGTTAGCAGCCGTTACAGTGCCGTGCTTTTTATCAAATACTGGACGCAGTTTCGCATAACTCTCTAATACAGAATTAGTTCGCACAGTATTGTCTTGGCTAAGAAAAGATTTAAAAGGTTCAACGTGTGCGGTCATTACTTCATTATCTAATAAACCATCGCTCCAACATTGCGTGGCAAGCGTATGAGATCGATGTGCAAGAGCATCTTGGTCTTGACGACTTATACCATGAGTCTTTGCCATTTGCTCTGCAGTTTGTCCCATAGACAAGCCTGTTGAATATTCTGCAACCGCTGGCGGCACTGGCATCAAATCTTTTAATGACAGTCGTTTAAAAATACTAAGGCGCTGGCCCAGTGTTCTTGCTTTATTTAAATCAACTAATGCGCGTGCTAATGTCTTTGATACGCCGATAGGTAATACAGACGAACTATCAGCACCGCCTGCTATACCTATTTCACTAGTACCCGATAAAATTGACTCAGTCACATTAACCGCTGATTGAAAACTCGTCGCACAAGCGCGAGAGACACTATAAGCATCGGTTGAGATATTCATACCTGTACCCAAAACAATCTCACGAGCAATATTTGGTGCTTCGGGCATTTGAACAACTTGGCCATAAACTAATAAATCGACTAATTTAGGATCTAATTCACTTCTTGTCAGTAGTTCATTAACCACTGTTTTACCTAAATCTAAGGCAGGAACACCATGAAAAGCCGTCGCTTGTTTTGCGAACGGGGTTCGTAGCCCGTCAATAATAGCGATTCTGTGGCCGCCTTTAGAGGTTAAATCTTGCGTGGGTTTCATAGCATAACTCCGTCATATAACGTTTAATCCAATAAGATAAAAAACAATCCAATAGAATAAAAAGGTATCAGTTTTAAATTAGAACGTCACTATATCTCAGAGGTCAGACCACGACAAGTAGTAAAATACTCCTTATTTATAATCATTTAAAACATCAATTGAACTTATTGGCGTGTTTTTGTCCAAGAAATATTCCTACAGCAAATATTCTAGGAATTCCTCTAGACTATTGGCTTATTTTTGGGTAAATATATCCTCTAAATATTTTTGTTCGATTTCTTATTACAAACACTCGACGCGTTAGGCAAATACATTATTATGGCAATTGAAAAATTTAATCAGTTAAAGCAATATCTTGATTCTCAAATCTTAGGTCAATCTGAACTTACTCATTCAATGTTGGTTTGTTTATTAGCAGATGGCCATATTCTAGTTGAAGGTCCTCCTGGGTTAGCAAAAACACGTGCGATAAAATCCTTAGCTGACGGTATTGAAAGTGATTTTCATCGTGTTCAATTTACCCCAGATTTATTACCAGCCGATTTAACAGGAACTGATATTTATCGTCCAGAAACGCATGAGTTTGAATT
>CALJMY010000185.1 GCA_937981905.1 uncultured Enterobacterales bacterium | reverse complement strand
ATTTAAACCATCAATACCAAAGTTTCCTTCTCGTACTGGGCTTAATAATTGAAATTGATTAAATTGTTTTAATAACGCCGCAACGTCTTCTTCGCTATTTATATGCTTAGCGCTATTTAAATAGTTTTTATATCCCATTACTGATAATTGCACGATAGATTGTTGGTTTTGCTCGCCACTGGTAAGTGATATATCATCAAAGCCTTTATTCCAAACAGCTTTCAATTCATTCACATCACCATTATTTACAGCTTTAGCTAATGCGCCAATACCTGATTTTTCATTAAAACGATAACTTTTTTGTAAGAGACACAAACCATCATCAATCACTGTTTTATCATGCGATGAATAACATACATCATTCACCAAGAACTCGGTTTGAGTATTAAGCCATTGCTTAGCGTTCTCACTATAATTTGGTCCTTGTGATATTCCTTGGCAAATATCAGCGAACACAGCGCCCGCTTCAACTGACGATAACTGGTCTTTATCACCCAGTAATATCAATTTGGTATGCGGTGCAATAGCGCTTAGTAGCTTAGCCATCAAGCTGATATCAATCATTGACGCCTCATCAACAATCAATACATCAACATGCAGTGGATTACGATGATTATGCTTAAAATCGACTCGATTAGGAATCACGCCAAGCAGTCGATGAATGGTGCTTGCATGCGTTGGGATAGCGCGTTTTATCTCATCACTCACATTAAGCTTGTCGATAGCACCGCTGATTGATTCTGTCAGCCTTGCCGCCGCTTTACCTGTTGGCGCGACAAGTTCAATAGTTAATGACCCTTTTATTTGAGATAATGAGTTTTGAGATAAGTGAACCAGTAACGCTAATAACTTCGTCACCGTCGTTGTTTTACCTGTGCCGGGACCACCAGAAATAACACTAAATTGATTAGCACATGCTTGCGCTACAGCCACTTGCTGCCAATCGATACATTGCGCTGGCGTAAACTGTTGTGACAATTGTTCTAATTCATCAATGCTTTCAATATTAGTTAAATATTCCACCAGCGCATCAGTTTCAATACCGATGTCATTTCGCAGATGAAAATAGTCACTACAAAATGTCGCTAAACTTAATCCTTGAGATTTAAGCTCGTTAAGCTTTTGCCAACAAAACGCTAAATCAACATTAAACAAAGTCTGTAATGGTTCTTTAATATTTTGATAATTAATTTGAGTGCTGCGGTTAATTAAAAACTCACTAATGTGTTGCTCGTTTTGCCAATAACGTTGTAAATAAAGTCGATTGTCTTGCAATGTTAACGGCGCGTTTTCACCTTGTGATTCGCTGTTTTGTAATGCTGTGATCATGGCAGTGTGCCATTGATTAACACCATCAGGTAATTGAGCAAGAAGCGGACGAATGTGTTGTTGTAAATCGAATTCATTTAAACCAAACAACGTACTTAAAGCGCTTGAGTCTAAATACACACACACGTGCCCTTGGTTTGATTGATAACTAATTAATGCAGCCGCTAGTACCACTAAACCATCACTTTCAAACTGAGCAATAAATTTAGCAAACTGATGATCCAACACACTTATTTTTTTAGCTTTGGCTAACACTTCTAATTGCGTTAATACTTCATTTGGACAAAGCCTTATCAGTGCATTCATGTTACTGCTCCTTGCTCTGTAGTCACAATAGGTTCAACTTGATCGCCTTGACTAAGAGCATCATGGGAAAATAAATTATCTAACTCGTCGATAAAAGATTGAGACGGTCTGTTATAAAAAATACCACGCCCTTTTTCTTCTTCATTTTGTTCGTTTTTATCCATACCACGAAGGAATAAATAAAACGCGCCGCCAAAGTGTTGTTCATAATCATAATTAGGTAAACGGGAACGCAATAACCGATGTAGTGCAAGGCTATATAATTGATATTGGAAATCATAACGGTGATCAATCATCACATCCGTCATGCTTTGCGTTTCATAATCTTGAGCCGTATCGCCTAAGTGATTAGATTTATAATCGAGTACGTAATATTTTCCTTCACTCACAAACACTAAATCGATAAAACCCTTTAGCATGCCCTGCACTTTTGAAAACGCAAGCGGTTGTGCCTTTTTTGATAGTGGATCGTGTTTGGTTAAAACATTATTTACATCATCACAATCAAGCGTGCTTAATGGCATGAAAAATTCCATTTCCACTTGCTTATCTTTCATGGCGAGTTGACGCAGTGCAAAATCGGGATGTAAACCTGACATCAAATTACCATGACTTAATGGACAATCGAGTACATTACTCACTAAGTCTATGAGTACGTCGCACCAACATTCATCAAATTCAGAGGCGGTGAGTAACTCCATCACCTTTTCACGCAGTAAATCACCACTAGCAATTGTAAAATCTATTTCTTCAAACAACGTATGTAAGAATGTTCCGGCATGTGCGCCACGTGGGAAGTTGAAAATAGTTAATGCATTAGATTCATCTTCAATATTATTATCAGAATTTGAGTCATCATTTACTTTTTCTAGCGCCGCTTCCCAGTCGATATCAAACGACTCTAAGCTGGCGTCCACGTTACTATTTTTTGAATGATGCGTTGTTTTAGATAACGCTGAATAGCTGGTTATCCAATAATTATTTTCAATCTTTCCTTTAAAACTACGCGCTTGCATCTCACCTTCATCTTCAACAATAGCTTGATAAGGTTCAAGTGCTTCATCAGGCGGTGCAATGGTGTTGATAAATGAATGCTGAGCAGCAATAGCGTCCAATTTAGTTGTTAAGTCATCTTTGTTAGTTACTTCGTTTCCTAAATAAAGATAACCCACGGCACTGGCATGTAAATCGGTGGTGCCCGCTTTGTTTGCTTTACCATTTTTAAGTGGTGCAAAGCCCAACCAAACATGATGAATAGCACGAGTAATTGCTACGTAAAATAAGCGCAGGTCTTCTGCTAGGCGTTCTTTATCTGCGGCACTTAACGCATCATCACTGTTATTTAAGTCAACAATGGTTTGATCATCTTCATGATAAATAGCGTCTTTGGCTTTACGAATAGAACAAATAAAAGGCAAAAACACGAGATTATATTCAAGGCCTTTTGATTTATGAATCGTGACAATTTGTACTAAGTTTTTATCCGATTCTAATCGAAGTTGTTGCTCTTGCACGTCACCTTGCTGATTATGAATTTGATCGCTTAGCCAATGCATTAAGGCATGTTCGCCAACAATTTCTAAACTCTGTTGTTGCAGTATTTCGCCAAGGTGAAGTAAATCGGTCAGTTGTCTTTCACCGTCCACCAGCCCGAGTAATTGACTAGGAATGTGTTGTTGATGCAAAAACTCTCTAAGCATCGCTAACACACCAACTTTTTGCCAACGTTGTTGATAGTAATTAAATTGATCAACGAGTTGTTGCCATAATCGCTCATCGTTATTTAACTTATCTAACTCAATAATACTTTGCGCCATCAACTGCGTTGCCATCGCGCTACGAATAGCACGGGCATTATTAGGTTCAACAATCGCGCACAGCACGCGCCAAATATCGCTAACAATAGCGGCGGAGAATATACTTTGACGATTAGACAAATAGACACTAGCAATGCCTTGTTTAGCTAATTGCTGTTTAACCAAATTAGCCTCGGTGCCTGTTCTTACTAAAATGGCAATATCACTAGCGACCACACCACGTGTTGGCTTTGTGTCCTCAATAAAACCTGTTGCTTCATCACTAACTAATTGCCCCTGTGACAACTGCCCTTTAGTTAATAATGTATTAATTTTAGTAGCACAAGCAAGCGCCATCGCACTTTGATATTGACCGCTACCAACCG
>CALJMY010000184.1 GCA_937981905.1 uncultured Enterobacterales bacterium | reverse complement strand
TTATCCGTTTTAGGAAGGTCATTAACGGTTATCGTGCTAAGAGAAAGTAAAGTAGCGTTTTTTATATGTTTACTTGCAAATTCAGCAGGCTCACGCACATCAATGATAATAGCTTGATCGTTATCCAGCCAATTTTTGGCTTCTGTTGCAGTTACATTTTGAAATTTCATAAATCTGTCCTATTCAACTTGTCGTATTAACTTTTCTTATTAGTCGTGTCTTATTAATCAAGTCCTAGAAAACTTAGCTAGTGAACTTAGTTATTACAGTAGATTAAATACAATGTAGACAAAATGGCATTCACTTCAACACTGGCAAGTTTGTAATAAACCATCTGTCCTTTTTTTTCAGCTGACACAACATTAGCTTCTCTTAATTTGGCTAAATGTTGAGATAATGCCGACTGTGACAAATCAACTATAAGCTCAAGCTCTCCAGCACACTTTTCACCTTCAGTCAGTGAACATAAAATACTTAATCGATGTTTATTGGCTAATAACTTCAGTAGCCCTTCGGCTTGTTCAGCACTATCAACCATTTTTGATTTTTGTTGTTGGTTTAACATTAGCGCCCCATATATATTAGATAAATCTAATATAATCAAATAATAAATCAAGTCAACATGAATATAAACGCTTAAAATTTAATGGTAAAAAAATAACTTACAAATTAAGATATAAGAAATATTAGATATTACATTGATTAATGTTGTGTCAGATATTAAAAAACCCCATAACGATGAAAGTTATGAGGTTTAAAGGTTCTATAATTTTGGATTCTATAGTTTTAGCTGTTGCCGTTTTTAATGAGGAAAGTTAACTAGCCGCCAATTGTGACGTAATAAACTCTTTAAACGCTTTAACTGGTTGTGCACCAGAAACACCAGTAGTGCGATTAATAACGACCGTTGGTACAGACGATACACCTAATTGACGCCATTCAGATGCTCTATTAACTGTAGCCTTAAGCGCGTAACTGTCATCAAGTTTAGCCATAGCTTCCTTAACATTTAATCCTACAGTTGCTACTTCTTTAGCTAAAACCTCACGATCAGAAACATCTTTTTGCTCTGAAAAGAACGCTGCAAACAACCGTAATTTAAGTTCTGTTTGAAGATTAAATTTTTTGGCATATTCAAGTAATACATGACAATCTCGTGTATTAACTATTTTCATACTTTCAAAATAATCAAACGTAAATCCAACTTCATTGCCACGTTCTGTCATTTCTTTTCTAAAATTCATACTGCTTTCAGGCGTAGAGCCATATTTTCTCGCAGAATGTTGTTGTAGATGTTCACCTTCAAATGGCATATCAGGATTAAGCTCAAAGGGCTGCCATTCGATATCGACTTTATCTTGTACACCTAATTCATCAATTGCTTGAATTAGATTTTTGTACCCAATAATGCACCACGGACAAACAACGTCCGAAATAATATCTATCTTTAATTTGTTGGCCATGTGTACCTCTATCGACAATTTAAGATGAACACTGATTAAATGTATAAAAGTTTATAGATTTACAAGTATGTTCATCTTAATTACAGTTTCAAACTAACGAATTAAGCTTTTTTAGTCCACGCAAATGGTGCAAATGCAGTATCAACAGGTGTGTTACCAATGTGATTAGTATAGTTACTAATTACTTTTTGAGATAAACCTAAAATAATCTCTAACACTTGTTGTTCGCCATAACCTGCTGCATAAAAGTTAGCTAATTCGTCTTGTGATACATGTCCACGGTTACGCACAATAATCAGTGTTGTATCAAACAATGCTTGTAATTTAGCTGTTGGCATTGGTTCTTGATTACGTAACGCTTCTGTTAAAGCCGGATCAACTTTCATTGAATGTGCAATAGCAGTATGCGCAGGCACACAGTAATGACAATCATGTTCTACATTGATTCCCTGCCAAACAACAGTCAATTCTTCAGCGTCAAACGATGTATCCATAAATAGTTGATGTAGTGTTTGATACGCTTTCAACGTTTCTGGAGAACTAGCTAACACACCAATCAAATTTGGTAGCATACCAAAACCTTTTACAGCAGCGTCTAACATTGGCTTGCTTGCTTCAGGTGCAGATTCGATATCGTGAATTTTTAATGTTGTCATGGTTGTTCCCTTAAATTTTAAAATATGATGAGTTAAAGACTTTGCCATTAACTTTAAATAATATGTACTTACCGCCTTATTTGTACCTATCGGTAAGTAATAACAAAACAATACCGATAGGTACAAATAAAGTCAATGATTAATTAATCATATTTTAAATATAAAGAGGATTAAATATTTAAAAAGAAAGGTAATGCTATTTTTAGATAAGTAGATTTTAGACGAAATTATTTGTATTTTAGGTAAGAATTTATATATTTTAGATAAAGAGTTTTGTATAAAACACTATGAATATTTAGTTTAAATAATCATAGTGTTACGCTATCTAACAATTAAACAGCACATCATTTTAATGAACACCAATGCCAATCAACATGCGATCAATACTGTATTCCAGTTCTGATTTATCAATACCTGAACGAGCCATTGAAGCTGTTCCTTTTAATATTGTATAAATACTTAACCCATTAGCTTTTGCATTCTTGTTAAGTCCGATTTCAATAGACTCTGCATCACTATTAAATAACTTAGTGTACATTTCACTGGTCATCACATCAGCTTTTTTAAGTATCTGCTGTGCTTGCTCAGGAATATCATCACTTAACAATTCAGATTGACACAACGCTAAATAACATCCTTTAACCTGATCAGCATTACACTGCATTGAAACAATAGACATCATGTGATTTTTAAGGCGTTCTTTAAAAATTACACCTTCTTGAAACAATAAATCAACGTGAGGAGCCACTTTAGTATCAATGTAACACTGAGTTGCTTTGATAAATAACGCTTCTTTATTACCAAATGCGCTATACATGCTAGGTTTATTAATTCCCATACGCTGAGTTAAATCAGTAAGTGAGGCACCAACATATCCCTTTTGCCAGAATACATTCATGGCCGCTTCTAATGCTGTTTGCTCATCAAATTGTTTTTTTCTACCACTAGCCATAACAGCCTCACTCACGAATAAATAGTTATTACCGTTAAATTGTACCTAGCGGTATAATTTAAGTCAATTTACAAGAGTAATAAGGAAGAATAATTAGAAAGAACGTAATACTCAATCTCTTCAAGTAGAATAACAATATATAGGTTTTTAATATGTAAATAAAATGTTACATTTAAATAATAAAGTAAAAAAAGACCTCTATATGTCTAAAAAATTAATAGTTTTGCTGTTTTTTATATGTTTCATCGCTAAAAGTGAAGAAGTTACTCTCGCTTATATCGACCTTTATCCTCATATTTATAGTGATGAAAATAATGTTACTCAAGGTCCTTTATCTACATTTTTAAATGATTATATTGCACCAGAAATGGGAGTGACATTTAAACTTGTAAAAATGCCTTTATTACGAATTTTTAAGAGTATGGATGATGGAGAAATTTCTGGTATAGCTATCGCTGGTTTTAATAAAGAACGCAACCTTAAATACACGTATCCAAGCTCATATACCTACTCAATGCAATCTGCATTACTAACCAAAAAAACTCATGCATTAAAAAGAGTGATATCACCTTCTGATCTTAAAGATCTCAGAATTGGTTATTTTGGTGGCGGTATAAAAACACCTTATATTAAAAATAATAAAATAGAATTACAGAAGATTTATGGACTAAATGTTTGGAAAAGAAACTTTCAACGTCTATTAAAAAATAGAGTAGATGCCGTTTATTCACCATCTAAATTAAACTTAATATCGTTAGTTAAACAACAGAAATTAAAAAGCATAACAAATATAATTACACTCCCCGAAGACCCGATTAAGCTTTATACAATTTTTGCTAATTCACTATTCAATGAGGAAAATAATCTAATTAACCGTTATAACAACGCCTTTAAAAAAGTTGATGGTATTAATATTTACCCAAGCCTCCTCATACAATCATCTTTTAGTAAAAGCTAATAAAATTCACATAACTAACCTGAGTTCTAAATAAGATAATTTATATTCTTTAGTTTGTTGTTTTTTCGTTTGTATTTTCTATATTAACGCCCCTTTATTATTGTTACGTTGACGCACAAAGCTAATTATAATAGTCTCGCCACAATAATTTTATCCGTATCCTTGTCATCTAATTTATCTTTAATGGAATAAGAATAATGCACACTTTATCCCAGTTAAAATCAGGCGAATTGTCTGGTATTACTCGCCTAGCTCTCTCAGAAAAATTA
>CALJMY010000183.1 GCA_937981905.1 uncultured Enterobacterales bacterium | reverse complement strand
AATTTGCCTAAATAAAAATAAGCTTCACATAAACGCTCAGCTAATTGAGTTGGGTTTTCTATTCCTACTGTAAGTTCTTCAACAAATTGTTTTTGTGAAATATTCATCAAATATAAATCAGCGATTTGACGGCCCCAAAGTGAATTATCAATCTCTTGGCGATTATTTATAAGATTCTTGGTGGCGATCGTTTTATCAATTTTATATTCAGCTAAATAACTCCACACTGCACGATACGGATCTGATTTATTAAAATCGCGGAATTTTTTAAAGTCTCGAGCGGCTAATTTACTATCGCCACCGTAATATAATGAAATACCACGATTTAAAAATACATATTCATGCTCTGGTGCTAACTCTAATGTTGCATCAAAGGCTTCATAAGCTTGTTCAAATTGCCCAGCTAATGTGTAATGAACACCAACAAAATTATAGGCGTCGGCCATTTGTGGATTAGCACGCAGTGCACGATTAAAATCTATCCTTGCTAAACTTGGTAAACCAAAAGCATCATAAAGTAATCCTCGATCATAAAATGCTTGTGCGAACTGTTTTGGTGATAAATCTTCTGTACTAATCACGCCAGAGATTCTAGCTAGCGCAATTTCTTTTTTTAAATTAATCGGTAATGGTTCGCTAATAATAAGGTTGTTAGATAAACGATTATTAACGTGTTGGTCATCAGTCGGAGTTGTTGTCTGACAACCAATAAGAGTAAATGCTGCACACACAATCAGTGATTTGCTAAATGGAGAAAACATGGAAATATCCAAAATAAAAATATTGCCTTACTATGCCATAGCGCCATAGTGATGGCTATGACATTACAAAGCATTCTTTAAAGATCAGTACAATATATGTAATGACTATACAAAAAATAGGCATAAAAAAACCGCCTACTTATAAAAAGATAGGCGGTTTTTTATTAGAACGAAGAATTACTCAGCAGCAGGTGCTTCTTTTACTTCTTCAGCAGCAGGTTTTGCATCTTTCATGCTTAAACGTACGCGACCTTGACGATCAATTTCTAATACTTTAACAGCAACTTCTTGGCCTTCTTTAAGGTAGTCAGTTACTTTCTCAACACGCTCTTCTGTGATTTGAGAAATATGTACTAAACCATCTTTACCAGGAAGCACTTCAACGAATGCACCAAAATCAACAATACGTTTAACAGCGCCGTGGTAAATTTTACCTACTTCAACTTCAGCAGTGATTGCTTGGATACGAGCAATCGCATCTTTAGCTTTATCATTGTCAGTAGATGCAATCTTAACAGTACCATCGTCAGTAATTTCAATTACACAACCAGTTTCTTCAGTAAGAGCACGGATAGTTGCACCGCCTTTACCAATGATGTCACGAATTTTGTCTTGAGCAACTTTCATAGTAGTAATGCGAGGTGCAAATTCAGAAACATCAGTACGAGCGCTATCAATTGCTTTGTCCATTACACTTAAAATATGAATACGAGCAGCTTTTGCTTGATTCAGTGCAATTTCCATGATGTTGCGCGTGATACCTTCAATTTTGATATCCATTTGTAATGCAGTGATACCGTTTGTAGTACCAGCAACTTTAAAGTCCATATCGCCCAAGTGATCTTCATCACCTAAGATGTCAGAAAGAACAACGAAATCTTCGTCTTTCTTAACAAGACCCATCGCAATACCAGCAACAGATGCTTTAATTGGAACACCAGCATCCATAAGCGCAAGTGAAGTACCACAAACTGAAGCCATTGAACTTGAACCGTTTGATTCTGTAATTTCAGAAACAACACGAATCGAGTATGGAAATTCTTCAATTGTTGGCATAATTGCCAATACGCCACGCTTAGCAAGACGACCATGACCAATCTCACGACGTTTAGGTGAACCAACCATACCCGTCTCACCAACACATGAAGGTGGGAAGTTATAGTGCATCATAAACGTATCAGAGATTTCACCCATGATGCTGTCAATGCGCTGCGCGTCACGTTCAGTACCAAGAGTTGCAGTTACTAATGCTTGAGTCTCACCACGAGTAAACACAGCAGAACCATGAGTACGTGGTAATACACCAGTCATTACGTCTAATGCACGGATCATTTCAGGATCACGACCATCAATACGCGGCTGACCAGAAAGAATACGTGAACGTACTACTTCTTTTTCAACGTCATGTGCAATTTCAGATACTTTCTTAGTATCAACATCAGCATTTTCACTAACTAATGCAGCAACAACATCACCAGTGATAACGTCAATAGCGTCTTTACGAGCCATTTTGTCAGAAATTTGGTAAGCCTCAACGTAACGCGCTTCACTCAATTCTGTGATTTTAGCTACTTGAACTTCGTCATTTACTGGAGCAGTCCAATCCCAAGCTGGTTTACCAGCTTCAGCTTTAAGCTCTTTAATCGCTTCAATAACAACTTGTTGTTGATCATGACCGAAAGTAACAGCACCTAACATGATGTCTTCTGACAACATTTGAGCTTCTGACTCAACCATAAGAACAGCGTTATCAGTACCAGCAACCACTAAATCTAATTGGCTAGTAGTTAATTCTGTTTTAGTTGGATTAAGTACATATTGACCATCAATGTAACCAACGCGTGCACAACCGATTGGGCCGTTGAATGGACAACCAGCTAATGAAATAGCAGCAGACGTACCAATCATTGCAGCAATATCAGGATTAACTTCTGGGTTTACAGAAACAACCGTAGCAATGATTTGAACTTCATTTAAGAAACCAGCAGGGAATAGAGGACGAATTGGACGGTCAATAAGACGACAGATTAATGTCTCATTTTCACTTGGACGACCTTCACGTTTGAAGAAACCACCAGGGATTTTACCAGCAGCGTATGTACGCTCTTGGTAGTTAACTGTTAACGGGAAGAAATCACGACCTGGGACAGCCTTTTTCTTAGCAACACATGTAACCATAACAACTGTGTCGTCCATGTTTACTAATACTGCACCGTCTGCCTGACGCGCGATTGCGCCTGTTTCGATAGTCACATTATGTTGACCATATTTAAACGTTTTAACTGTAGGATTCATTGATTGAATTTCCTTTATATTTTAGTCGTCTGAGAATTTTAGGAAGATAGTATACGGCGTGGTGATGTGATTGAAAAGCAACGATTTCACTTGTTGTGAAAAATATTTAACGACACGATTTAATCCGACTTTAAAAGCTACGATAACATCAAATTTTAAACATAAAAAAAGGAACCATAAGGTTCCTTTGATTAATTAAATCAACAATCGATTAACGACGTAGACCTAATTTAGCAATTGTTTCTTGGTACTTAGCAGCATTTTTACGCTTTAAGTAATCAAGCAATTTACGACGGCTAGAAACCATACGTAAAAGACCACGACGTGAGTGATGATCATGAATATGCTTTTTGAAATGGCCTTGAAGATGGTTGATTTGTGCAGTTAACAAAGCAACTTGAACTTCAGAAGAACCAGTATCGTTTGCGTCACGGCCGAATTCAGCGATGATTTCAGCAGTTTGAGTAGCGCTTAGTGACATAATAAACTCCAATTGTTTATATAAGTTAAAATTCATGTAGCCGATCACTAATTCAGCTACACATGAGCGCGCTATATTACCGTTTTTTATCTAAATTACAAGTGAATTAATCAATTATAATTCTCAGATAAAAGAAACTAAAAAGATAAATAAAACGCATTAAAAAGGGAGCCAATTAGCTCCCTTTTTTAATATATGTAATCTTGAATTAGCTAATGATTTCTAATAATTCAACATCAAATACTAAAGTACTGAATGGTGCGATGCTACCACCAGCACCTTGCTCGCCGTAAGCTAGGTTATGTGGAACGTGTAATTTGTACTTAGAACCAACGCTCATTAGTTGAAGTGCTTCAGTCCAACCAGGGATAACACCGCCAACTGGGAATTCAGCAGGTTGACCACGATCGTAAGAACTGTCAAAAACAGTACCGTCGATTAATGTACCGTGGTAATGAGTACGTACTGTAGATTCTGCAGTAGGCTTTTCGCCTGAACCTTCAGTGATAACTTCAAACTGAAGACCTGAAGCTAGTGTAGTTACACCTTCACGCTTAGTGTTTTCAGCTAAGTATGCATCGCCCTCAGCTGAAAGTGCTGCTGCTTTTTCAGAAGCTGCTGCTTGCATGCGATCGTTAATTTCTTTAAATGCATCATTTAAATCATCAACACTTACTTGACTTTTTTCATGACCAAATGCATCAGCAAGACCTTGTTGAACGGCAACGATATCGATTCCGTCAAAAGGGTTAGCAGCTAGTTGTTCACCCATGTTACGGCCTACACCATAACTTGCGCGTTGTTCAATCGTTGTATATTCAGACATATTCTACTCTCTAATTTATAGTTTGCAGTTTGGGTTATTACCCGCACTGACTGCTTGTTTATATAACGCTTGTGCAGCGTCCATATTCTTTGTTAAATCGTTAATGCGGCGCTCATTTGACGGATGCGTTGATAAAAACTCCATCGGCTGTTGTCCGCCTGACGCAACTGCCATTGCTTCCCAAAGAGAAACACTAGACTGCGGTATAAATCCAGCTTGAGCCATTAGGTCTAACCCTATTTTATCTGACTCACTTTCTTGCTTACGACCAAATGGCATTGTTACGCCATATTGAGCGCCAAGACCAAGGCCTTGCATATAAAGTTCTTTATTTTGAATACCGGCTAAATCAAAAGCACTACCTGCTAGATTTAATCCAGTACTTGTTATTTGATTACGAGATAAACGCTCATTTGAATGATTAGCTAACACATGCCCTACTTCATGACCGATAACAGCGGCTAGTTGGTCAGGCGTTTTTGCTACATTCATTAATCCTGTGTAAACGCCAATATGACCACCAGGTAGGGCAAAAGCATTTACTTGCTCAGAATCAAACACAACAACTTCCCATTGAGTAACACCGTATGACGCTGGTACTTCCTTGGTAATTGCATTAGCAATACAACTTACGTAATTGTTAACATTAGTATTAGTGACTACTTTCTCTTGTTTTTTTATTTCTTCAAAAGATTGACTACCCAACGTACTCATTTCGCTACTTGAATACATCAATGCTTGCGTTCTGCCAGTTGGGCTTTGCGTTAATTGACAACCACCTAAAATGGTTAAAGCCGTTAACGCTATCAGTGTTTTTTTCATCACATAATCCTTGTAATATTTCTTTTTAACAACTTACTTTCTTTCATCAATAACTAGTTAGCTATTTAAGTCATTAAAGAAGTTTTTAACACCATCAAAGAAACCATCAGCTTTTGGCTTATGTCCTTTTGAAGAACCATTAACTGCGGCATCAAATTCTTTAAGTAGTTTACGTTGATGTTCAGTTAACTTAACTGGCGTTTCAATCACTACTTTACACATTAAATCACCTGTCGTATTACTACGAACAGACTTAACACCTTTACCACGTAAACGGAACATACGACCAGTTTGTGTTTCACTACCTACTTTTAACTTAACTTTACCGTCAAGTGTTGGCACTTCAATATCGCCACCCAATGCAGCATCAGCAAACGTTACTGGTACTTCGCAATATAGGTTATTACCGTCACGTTCAAAAATCTTGTGATCACGTACTTGAACTTGTACATATAAATCACCTTTTTGTGCGCCTGCTTCTCCGGCTTCACCTTCACCTGTTAGGCGAATTCTGTCACCAGTATCAACACCTGCAGGGATTTTAACTGATAATGTTTTAGTTTTCTCATAACGCCCTTCACCATGACAAGTACGGCAAGGATTTTTGATAATTTTACCTTTACCACGACAAGTAGGACAGGCTTGCTGAACAGCAAAGAAACCTTGACGCATTTGCACTTGGCCTTGGCCATGACATGTGCCACAAGTCGTCGCAGAAGAACCTTTTGCAGCACCGCTACTATGACAATCGTCACAACCTTGCAGAGAAGGAACTTGAATATCTTTGCTTACACCTTTAACAGCTTCTTCTAATGTCAGTTCCATGTTGTAGCGTAAATCGGCACCACGAGCAGGCCCACGTTGACGACCACCACGACCACCGCCGCCGCCAAAAATATCACCAAACATATCACCAAATGCATCACCGAAATCTTGCGGACCACCGCCGCCGCCACGGCTTTGATCAACACCAGCATGACCATATTGATCATAAGCACCACGTTTGTTGCCATCGCTTAAAATGTCGTAGGCTTCTTGCAGCTCTTTAAATGTTTCTACGGCGCTAGCATCATCTGGATTTCTATCAGGATGACACTTCATTGCCAAACGTTTATAAGCTTTTTTAATTTCTTTATCTGTTGCTGAATTTGCAACGCCTAGTACTTCATAATAATCACGTTTTGCCATGGCTGTATTCTTTCCACTTATTGCTTGTTTGATTTAAAAATAAATTACTTAAAATTAACTGCTTAAAATTAATTAAAAGTATTATATAAAATTATTTCAACTAATTATGATTGCTATCGTATTAACACGTAATAGTCACTTGAAATAACTCGATTATTGGATACAAGTACGGGCGTTCGGTTTCCCTAAACGCCCGTCTTATATACCCTAAGGTAATTAAATCACCTTAGAATATCGACAAATAATTACTTCTTGTCGTCTTCTTTAACTTCTTCAAACTCAGCATCAACAACATCATCTTGTGGCTGTGCTTGTTGCTCAGGAGCTTCCTCACTTGCTTGACCAGCTTGTGCTTTAGCTTGAGCAATTTCCATTAATTTAGCAGACGCTTCCATTAATGATTGAGTTTTAGCTTCGATAGCTTCTTTATCTTCGCCTTTGATAGCTTCTTCTAATTCAGTTAGTGCAGCTTCGATTTTTTCTTTTTCGTCGCCTGCTAACTCATCACCAGCTTCTTCAACTTGCTTACGAGTTGCATGAACTGTTGCGTCAGCTTGATTACGCGCTTGAACTAGTTCTTCAAATTTAGCATCTTCAGCTGCATTTGCTTCTGCGTCCGCTACCATTTTTTCGATTTCAGCGTCATCTAGACCTGAAGATGCTTTAATCGTAATTTTTTGCTCTTGACCAGTATCTTTATCTTTAGCAGATACATGTAAGATACCATCAGCATCAATATCAAAAGTAACTTCGATTTGTGGTGTACCACGTTGTGCAGCACGAATACCTTCAAGGTTAAATTGACCTAGAGATTTATTATCAGAAGCACGTTTACGCTCACCTTGAACAACATGAATCGTTACAGCAGACTGATTATCATCAGCTGTTGAGAACGTTTGCGATTGTTTAGTAGGAATAGTGCTGTTTTTAGTAATAACGTTAGTCATCACGCCGCCCATAGTCTCGATACCTAGAGATAATGGAGTAACATCTAGTAATAAAACGTCAGTTACGTCGCCAGCTAGAACGCCACCTTGAACGGCTGCGCCCATTGCTACTGCTTCATCAGGGTTAACATCTTTACGAGGTTCTTTACCGAAGAATTCAGTTACTTTCTGTTGAACTAATGGCATACGTGTTTGACCACCAACCAAGATAACATCATCAATATCTGACAAGCTTAGGTCTGAATCAGCTAGTGCAACTTTAAGTGGCTCAAGAGTACGAGCAACTAAATCTTCAACTAAAGATTCTAATTTAGCGCGTGTAACTTTAATTGCTAAATGTTTAGGACCAGTAGCGTCAGCCGTGATATACGGTAAGTTAACTTCAGTATGTTGCGCTGAAGAAAGTTCGATTTTCGCTTTCTCTGCCGCTTCTTTAAGACGTTGTAGTGCAAGTGGATCATTGTTTAGATCAACACCTGAATCTTTCTTGAATTCTTCTACTAAATAGTTGATTAGACGGCTATCGAAATCTTCACCACCAAGATGAGTATCACCGTTAGTCGCTAATACTTCAAAAGTATGTTCGCCATCCATTTCATCAATTTCGATGATTGAAATATCAAACGTACCACCACCAAGATCGTAAACAGCAACTACGTTATCACCAGACTTTTTGTCCATACCGTAAGCAAGTGCAGCAGCAGTAGGCTCATTGATAATACGTTTAACTTCAAGACCAGCGATACGACCAGCATCTTTAGTTGCTTGACGTTGTGCATCATTGAAGTAAGCAGGAACAGTAATTACTGCTTCTGTAACTTCTTCGCCTAAATAATCTTCAGCTGTTTTCTTCATCTTTTTCAAGATTTCAGCAGAGATTTGTGGCGGAGCCATTTTTTTACCTTGTGCTTCAACCCATGCATCACCGTTGTCAGCTTTAACAATGCTGTAAGGCATGATTTTAACATCACGTTGAACAACTTCGTCTTCAAAACGACGACCGATTAAACGCTTGATAGCGAATAATGTGTTGTGTGGATTAGTTACAGCTTGACGTTTAGCTGGAGAGCCAACTAATGTTTCATTTTCTGTATAAGCGATGATCGAAGCGGTTGTACGCTCGCCTTCTGCATTTTCAATGATACGCGTTTTTTCGCCGTCTAAAACTGCAACACAAGAGTTAGTTGTACCAAGATCGATACCGATAATTTTTCCCATCGGGGTATTCTCCAATTAATGCCAAAACAATGACTAAAATGATTAAATTAAAATGTTATTTACAACAGCATTTATCACTACGAATAAACTACTTCAGTTGATTTACTAACAACATTTGTTAGTTAAAATTAAATATGGGGATGCAATTTGAAATGCCAAGGGGAAAAAGTAAAAAAAGTTCATTTATTTGTTATTTTTTTCATTTATTGACCAAAACCATACAAAAAGTAGTGTTTAGTCGATAACTTACTAATGCAGTGATAGTAATAGGAATTATTATCACTGCATTAGTAAAATTTAATTTGACGATTATTATATTAATACCATTGTGTGTTGTTACTTTTAGAATGGAAGTAATTAGCGACAAACATAGCAACTATTATTGTTAACGCGCTAATAAGTAACGCTACTAGCGATGCAAAAGAGACATATAATTTACTCATGATAATAGAAAGAATAACAAAACTGACAAATTCACTGGCTAAAACAGCAAGAGACAAATGCAAAAAAGTTTTTGACTGTTGCTTCCTAGCAAATACAAATAAAATGATGAACTCTGTTAAGACTAAAGGTATCTGTAGAATTACTGATATAGAGATAGATGTTCCATCTAAATTATCAACACCCACGATCACCGTAATTAAAGCGCTTACCAACGTAAGCGTTGTAAAATGAAGCATTGAGAAGTTTATAATGCGAGTCCAGTTCAATCTATTATTCATATTTATTTCACTACTTATGAAAGTGCTAATCAATACTTGCTGGTTCTAGATTTACAAATGGTTTCTTTTCTATAAATGTTGCCTTCACTCGCTTTGAAACCAACATATAAGGAATCCAAATAATGGCAGCAATACCTGATCTCATAAATTCTTTGGTTGTTTCAGGATCAAACATCGAAATATCAGGCAATATCGCACTAACCAGATAGGCATCTAAAGTAATAAATATCAGTGTTGCCGTTATTAGACATATATATACTTTTGGAAATAAGTAATGTTTGATAAAAAATAAATAAATTAGATACACAGACGTCATTAGGATAATACAATTGAAGAATATTTCTCCCATAATTAACGAGCTAAGATATGGATTGTAAGCACCCGAATCTTTCGTGCTTAACTCTGCCCAAGTGCCATCTATAAATATTTCACTGTAAGTAGGAACCAGTATAAGAAGTGATACTATTGGGCTTAATACAACTCCTACTCCAACTAATACTAACCAACCACCCAGCCCGTTTAACTCTTCCTTGTCAGTCATTCTTTAATCCTTATTTTATCACTTTGACTAAAATCATTTAATTGAGCTATTTTACGTCAAGGTCAAAAACGACATTAATTGAAGCCGAAAATATAATATTCTCTTGTAGATATTTACCAGAACTAACCGAGTTTCCTTTTCGCAAGCCAGACACTTGAATAACCTCAACATCTTTGTTTGCACCATACTGATAACGATTTTGGTTAGACGCGGTATTTATGCTGTAAATTTTACCTAATGTAGCATCGAAGGCTTTAGCCAATGACTTACCTTTTACTTTCGCATTTTTTACTGCCAACGCAATAACTTCATCTTTTAGCGTATCTGCTTTTGAAGATTTTAATTCGATATTATTTATTTTATCGATTTTAACGCTCAGCGCAAAATCCATAAAAGCGTTTAATTTCTTAATATTGTTTAACGTCACTTTAATGTTTCGATGGGCGGTATAGCCAACTAAGACTTGTTTACTTTTCACATATGAATGTTTAGGTCGTGTCGTAATACTGGCTGCAGATACATTATCTTCATCAATGTTAAATTGAGCTAATCCTGCTAATAAATTATTAACCCTGTCATCAACCTCTTTCTTAGCTTCTAAACTTGTCAATTTTACACTTTCAACTTCAAGTTTAATAACTGCAATATCAGCTTTAGCTTGTAATTGAGCCGTGCCTGATAAAGAAATGTGACGATTCTCAGGCAAACTGCTATTTGCACAAGAGAGTGAAGAAAATGCCAATAAGGCAATAATAGTTAAATATTTCATTGCAAATCCTTTTAAAGTTGTCAGTTACACTATTGTTTATAACCGACTTGATTATTTTTCTATGAAAAAATTACGTCCATTTATACAAGACCAATAATTAAACCAATTAAATGTATATAATGCATAGTTAAGAGGCAAGTTAATAATATTTAAAAGACTCTACATACTGATATAAATATATTTTCATTAAATCCCAGACATAAAAAAACCACTGCAAGCAGTGGTTTTTAAAATGAACTTAATTTAGCACTCTACAAAATATTAAGCGCTAGTATCAACAGCTGCGGCTTTAGCAACAACTACCATTGCAGGGCGTAGTAAACGACCATTTAATTCAAAACCTTTTTGCATAACGTCAATAACTGAATTTGGCTCTGCACCAGGAACTTCAATCATTGTCATTGCTTGGTGTAATTCAGGGTTGAATGTTTCACCTTTAGGATTAATAGTTGTAACACCTGATTTTTCAAGTGCATTCAACATGCTGCTAAGTGTCATTTCAACACCTTCAACAATTGATTTAGTGTGTTCATTTTCTGTATCTGCTGCAGCTAGAGCACGCTCTAAGTTATCAACAACAGGTAACAATTCGTTAGCAAATTTATTTAATGCAAATTTATGAGCTTTTTCAACGTCTTGTGAAACACGGCGACGCATGTTTTCAACTTCTGCTTTACCACGTAAAACACCGTCTTTTTGAGAAGCCATTAACTCTTTAGTTGTTTCTAGCTCTTTTTCAAGCTCAATAATGCGTGCAGCGTCAGCAGAAACTTCTACTTCACCTTCAATTACTGCTTCAACTTCTTCAACATTTGCTTCATTTTCAAGGTTTTGGTCTTTTAAATCTTGTTCGCTCATTGTCTTTTCCAATCTGTAGTTCAACATCAATATCAATATTATGGGGATGATAATTAACGATTCAAGGTCTTTTTTATAAAATTAAATAGAAAATTCCTCATAATTTATCTTTATTGTCGCAATTAATATTCTAATAGCCCTTGTTGTTGGTAATCGCCTATCGTCTAGGTATACTTACTTTACTATCAAAAGTTTGAAATTATTATGAAAGCTATATTTAAAACCATCGGGCTCATTGGTAAAAGTCATCACCATGAAACCAACGAAACTATTTCTTATCTAGTTCAATTCTTAACAGAACTGAACTATGAAGTACTAATTGAAGAAAACTCAGCTAAAGATCTCGATGTTGCGCATGAACTATTTGTGCCATACACAGAAATTGGCAATCGTTGTGATTTAGCCATTGTTGTTGGTGGTGATGGCAACATGTTAGGCGCAGCCAGAGTGCTTTCACGTTTTGATATTGCCGTTGTTGGTATTAATAGAGGTAACTTAGGCTTTTTAACCGATATTGATCCTGACCAAATTGAAGAGCCATTAAAAGCTATTTTAGCTGGCGAATATATTACTGAGCAACGATTCTTACTTGAAATGAGCGTAATGCGTCATGGCGAAATTAAAAGCATTAATAGTGCAATGAACGAAGTTGTTTTGCATGCTGCTAAAGTCGCTAACATGATTGAGTTTGAACTATACATTGATGGCTTGTTTGTTTACCACCAGCGTTCAGACGGTTTAATTACATCTACGCCTACGGGCTCTACTGCTTATTCGTTGTCTGGCGGCGGCCCTATTTTAACCCCAAACATGGATGCCATATCGCTAGTGCCCATGTTTCCACACACATTAAGTTCTCGTCCTATTGTTGTTGACGGTAATAGTAAAATTAGTTTGCAGATTCCCGGTTATTTGTCAGGAAATGTACAAGTTAGTTGTGATGGTCAAATTAGTGTTGAAGTTCAACCTGGTGATGAAATTCAAATTAAGAAATGTAAGCATAAATTACGTTTAATTCATCCTAAAGATTATAGTTATTACGAAGTATTACGTAGTAAGCTCAATTGGAGCGAACAACAAGTTACTAAACGTAAACCTTAAAATTAATTTATAGCTAATGATTACTTTATAATTAATCATTAGCTATTGAAGCTTTTACTAACACTTATTCTCCTGTAACAATTCCTTATATCTCTTTTAAGCATCCCTCAATACCTCTTATAACTATAATCTCTGGTTATATATCTAATATTCAATAATAGCTCAACAAACGCACTACTTTAGTGCACGCATCTCAATTCAATTTATTTTAATTTTTATAAAAAATCCTATAAAAATAAATATTACTAATAAATATCAGTAGCTTAATTTGTTTTATTTTTCAAATAATTCTGATGGCATAAGAGTTGATTATATATATGTGTTAAAGAATTAAGGATGAAGAAGATCATGATTAAGACTTTTATAAAAACACATAATTTACCAAATGAGTTTAAAGAGTTAGCTGAACAATATTATCAACCATTAACTGATCGTATTTATAGTCAATTTAAACAAACTGAAAATAATTATTTTGTAGGTGTTAATGGCTGTCAAGGCAGTGGTAAGTCGACATTATCAGCATATATCGCTGAGTATTTAACATGCACTTATGATTTAAATATTGTGGTTATGTCGTTAGATGATTTTTACTTAGCTCAAGATGAGCGAAACAAACTTGCTAAAGATGTTCACCCTATGCTTGAAAAGCGTGGTGTACCGGGTACTCACGATACGGTGTTATTGGAGCATGTAATTAGTGCGTTAAAAAATAATGAACTACCCATTTCAATTCCAACGTTTAATAAGGCTACCGATAACCCAAATCCTAAAAAAGATTGGACTGTCATAGATAAACCTGTCGATATTATTATATTAGAAGGTTGGTGCTGGGGAGTAACAGCTCAAAGTGATGATCAATTAATCTCACCTGTTAATTCATTAGAAAATAAAAATGATAGTGATATTGTTTGGCGTCGTTACGTTAATCAGCAGCTTAAAACACATTATGAGCCACTTTATCAATCGTTCGATTATTGGATTGCGCTACAAGCTCCGTCATTCGGTAATGTGTATCGCTGGAGATTAGAGCAAGAACAAAAACTTGAAGTTAAACTGCAATTATCTACGTCTCAAGCTGAAAAATCGGGGCTAATGAGCGCTACACAAATTTTAAACTTCATTCAATATTTTCAACGGCTAACAGAACACGGCATAAAAACACTGCCAGACTTTGCCGACACTACCTTCTTTTTAGATGCAAATAGAAAGATAGCTGATATAAAAATTAAAGCGCCCAACATTATCGACCACCAGCAACAAGAGGTGCTTAAATAATGGAAATCCAACAACCTATTATTATTTTTTCGGATCTTGATGGCACATTACTTGATCATTACACCTATGATTTTACGCCAGCAAAATCAACTATCGCTCAAATTAATACACTCAATATTCCAATTGTATTAACAACCAGTAAAACCTTAGTGGAAGTGACAACATTACAACAAAATTTAGAAATTACTTCCCCATTAATTATTGAAAACGGCGCGGCCGTTTATATTCCCAAGGACACATTTAAAGAACAACCTATTGATACCGTTTGTGACGGTAATTATTGGGTAAAATCGTTCTGCCCTGATATTAGCCATTGGTTAACTATTATTGAACAATCACCTAAAGAATTTAACGGTTTGTATCGCGGTTTTTCATCATTATCAATTGAAGAACTTGTTGAGTTAACGAGTTTAACTCCCAAAGGCGCTGAGTCAGCTAAATGTCGACAATATGGTGAACCAATTCATTGGTTAGGAGATAGCAAATCTAAAGAATTATTTAAGCAATATCTAACAGACGCCGGAGCAAATGTTTTACAAGGCGGTCGTTTTTTTCATGTAAGCGGTGATTGTGATAAAGGGAAAGCATTAACATGGCTTGCAACGCAATACCAAACTTTGCTTTATAAAGATCTACTCGATGGGGAAAGCATTACGACTATTGCTCTAGGCGATGGTGAAAATGATATGGCGATGCTACAAGCAGCCTCAGTTGCTGTACAAGTGAGATCGCCTGTGCACCCTTTTCCATCATTCCCAGTTAGAAAACTCGACATTGTTCAAACACGAAAATTTGGTCCCGAAGGTTGGGCTCAAGCATTACAAACTTTACTAGCAACACAATTTTCATCGGAATCTCAATATAATCAAATAACTAATTCAATAAATAGCGAGGCAAAACATGGCTGATTTTTATCAAAATGGCGTAGTAACAACTTTACATGACTTAGGTCAACGAACTAGTGCAGACATGGAAGCAGAACTAGAACAGTTTTCCAAAACTCGTCCGTTAGGGTTAATCCTCCCCTCTTTATTTTCAGAGCTAGAAGGGAAAGCTCTTCCTGATATTATTGACAAAATTAAAGATGTGAAATACTTATCTGAAATTGTTATTGGTCTCGACCGTGCAGATTTAGATCAATATAAACATGCCCTTTCATTCTTCGGACAACTTAATCAACATCATCGCGTGTTATGGAATGATGGCCCGCGCTTAAAAGCATTAGATGCCAAATTACAAGAACTTGGATTAGCGCCAAAAGAGTTAGGTAAAGGACGCAACGTTTGGTATTGCATGGGCTATATTTTAGCATCAGGTAAAGTCGAGTCTATCGCCTTACATGATTGTGATATTTTAACGTACGAGCGTGATTTATTAACGAAATTATTATATCCAGTAGCCAATCCATTATTTAACTATGATTTCTCTAAAGGTTATTACGCACGTATTGCGAGCGGAAAAATCAATGGTCGTGTATCACGTTTATTAGTAACACCGCTAATTAAAGCATTGAAGAAAACTGTTGGTCATTGTGATTATTTAGAATACATGGACAGTTTTTTATATCCACTTGCTGGAGAGTTTTCATTCAGAAAAGATGTATTAAAAGATATCCGTATCCCGAGTGATTGGGGATTAGAAATTGGCGTATTGTCAGAAATGTATCGTAACTACTCATCTAATCATATTTGTCAGGTAGATATTGCGAGTACGTATGATCATAAACACCAAGATTTGTCGCTTGAAAATTCAGAAGCAGGCTTATCTAAAATGTCGATTGATATCAGTAAAGCTTTTATTCGTAAACTAGCGACACAAGGCGAAACATTCAGTCCCGAGAAAATTAGAACACTTAAAGCGACTTACTACCGTATCGCCCTAGATTATGTAGAAACATACCGTAATGATGCAATCATGAATGGACTAACTCTTGATTTACATTGTGAAGAAAAAGCAGTTGAAATGTTTGCTCAAAATATTTTAACAGCAGGTAATGACTTTTTAGAGCAACCAATGGATACACCATTTATGCCTTCTTGGGATCGCGTCATTAGTGCTGTACCTGATGTGTTGTCACAACTTAAAAATGCAGTAGAACTCGATAACGAAGAATTTAACACTGAGATTATGAAGGATTAAGCTATGCCAAATACTTTTTCGCCACTTAAAAAAAAGTTACTCGACCAACTGACATTTATTTATAAAGGTGTTGAGGTTGAGCAATTGTTACCTGAAATTGCTCAAGAGCTTATTGATATTATGGACATTGGTGATAAGCCAGATTTACCCATACCTTTTCAAAATAACTGGTCTGAAAAAGATGTATGTTTAATTACTTACGGTAATAGTATTGTTAAAGACAATGAAGCGCCTTTAAAAACATTAAAGCGCTTTATTGACAACAATACAAAGAAGCAGATAAATAGTGTTCATATTTTACCATTCTTTCCTTATAGCTCAGATGATGGATTTTCAGTTATTGATTATTCATCGGTGAATGAGAGTTTAGGATCGTGGCAAGATATTGAGGCTATTTCAGGTGATTATAAATTAATGGCAGATATTGTCATTAATCACTGCTCTAGTCGTAGTGCGTGGTTCCAGAATTTTATTCGTGGTGAAGACAACGGTCACGATTTCTTTTTCACTGCATCGCCAGATGATGACTTGTCTGATGTAACACGCCCACGCGTGTCACCACTCTTACGTGAGGTTGAAACGGCCAATGGCACAAAACACGTTTGGTGTACTTTTAGTCACGACCAAGTCGACTTTGATTTTAGAAACCCTGCTGTGTTAAAAGCGTTTGTGTCTATTGTTAAACTTTATTTAGATGCTGGTATTCAAATTTTTAGATTTGATGCTATTGCATTTTTATGGAAAGTTGTTGGTACAAATAGCATTAACTTACCTCAAACTCATGAAGTCGTTCGTTTACTTCGTCTGTTAATTGAAACCCGCGTACCAGAGTCGGTAATAATTACAGAAACGAATATTCCGAACACGCAAAATTTAACGTATTTTGGCAACTCGAATGAAGCTCATGGTATTTATAACTTTTCACTCCCACCATTACTCATTAATACACTACTGACCGGTGATTGTTCTTATTTAAAACGTTGGTTAATGAGCATGCCTCCAGCACAAGATGGCACTATGTATTTTAATTTTATTGCTTCTCACGACGGCATTGGATTAAGACCGGCTGAAGGCTTGCTAACCGATGATGAATTAGGCGAGTTGGCACAAACCATTGCTGGGTTTGGTGGTAAAGTGTCAATGCGTACGACTGAAACTGGCGAACAAAAAGCCTATGAATTAAACATTGCGTTATACGATGCGCTGCAAGGGACTGTGAATGGTAAAGATGAATGGAACTTTGAACGTTTCATTTGTGCACATACTATTATGTTTGGGCTTGAAGGGGTGCCAGGGCTTTATATTCATAGCTTGCTTGGTACACAAAATGATTACCTTAAAGTAGAAAATACTCAACAAAATCGTTCTATAAATCGCCATAGATGGGAGGAAGATGCTTTAAAAACAGCATTAGGTGATGACTCTCTTCATCATGGAAAAGTACTATCTGCAATGACTGATTTGATAGATATACGTATAAAACAACCTGCATTTCATCCTAATGCAACACAATTTACTCTTCATTTAGGCGTGACGTTATTTGGTTTTTGGCGCCAAAGTTTAAATAGAAAACAGAGTATATTTTGTATTAGTAATGTAACTGATAAGCCAGTGAAATTAGTGCTCAGTGAGCTTAATTTAATCATGACAGAAAATTGGATAGAGTTAATTTCAGGATTAGAAATTACTAGTATTACCGAAAATTTAGAGTTATCTCCTTATCAAACGGTATGGATTAGTAATCAATAATTTACATCCTCTATTGTTATTAAAAACTATTATTTACAGGTATTGCTTAAAGGCATTAAGTAAGTTGTTAACCAACTAACTTAGTGCCTTTTTCATTTACCTTGATCTATTCACTTATTGTTTTCGTATTGCTAGTTTATAAAGATAACAACTAGGAATAACAATATGATATTCAGACATTATGATATTGATAACATGTCAGCGATGGAAAATCGTTACCGCACCAAATTCATTAATAGCCTATCAGGATTTAAAAGTGTAAACCTTATTGGCACCCAAGGTTTAGATGGCACTCCTAATGTCGCTATTTTCAGCTCAGTAGTTCATTTAGGTGCTTCGCCAGCTTTAGTTGGTTTTATTATGCGCCCTGATAACGGCGATAGACATACACTTGAAAATATAATGAAAACTAAAAATTATACAATCAATCAAGTCTCAGCTGATTTTTATCAAGCCGCTCATCAAACATCAGCACGTTATGAACGGGATGCTAACGAATTTGATAAATCCGGATTGTCTGCACAAAATATCGATAACTTTAATGCACCTTTTGTTAAAGAAAGTCGCTTAAAATATAGCGTCAAGCTTAAAGAAATAGTGCCAATTACAGTAAATGATACATTGTTTATTATTGGCGAAATTACGCGTGTAATTTGTGATGAACAAGCTATTCAACCAGACGGTTTTATCGATATTGAGTATTTAAATACAGTAAGTGTGTCAGGACTAGATAGTTACCATACTACTGAATCGTTATCACGACTAAGCTATGCAAAGCCTGATCTGCCATTAACGATACTAAATACTAATGGCACCATTAAAGTTTAATGAGGAAATTAAAATGAGTGATGCAACGTTAACAATTTTTTATGATGGTAAATGTCCTTTATGCACCATGGAAATGCAAAAGCTTAAAGGATACGACACTAAAAATTTAATTATTTTAGAAAACCTACATCAAGAGAATTTTGAATCGCTCTTTCCTCATATATCAATTGATAAAGCGATGGACATGTTACACGGCCAATACAAAGGTAAAATATTGCTCGCGTTAGATGTTACTCACAGAGCATGGACTTTAGTTGGACGTGGCGCATTAGTTGCCCCACTGCAATTACCCGTGGTTAAACAAGTCGCGCATTTAGGTTATTTATTTTTGGCTAAATATAGACAACCTATTTCTAATTGTATGTATGAACGATTCGGCATTGGTATTAAACCTTGTGAAGAAGGAACCTGTTATGACAAACCAAACAACACTCATCGTCGGGGCTAATAGTGAAATAGCCAAAGCGTTAGCACAACAAGTATCCGCGCAAGACAACCAGCACTTAATTGTAGTGAGTCGTGATGTCGAATTTTATCAACAACAACAGTTTAATAATGTTGATGTAATACGCGTTAATAATTACCAAGAAGAAGAAATAAAACGCGCGGCTGAGCAGATTGAACATCTAGACATGTCTAATATTGATCAGGTGTATATTTGTCATGGTGTACTGCACAGTAATAATTTTCAACCAGAAAAACGATTAGAAGATTTCTCACCAGAGGCATTTACCCAAGTCCTCAGTGCGAACACAATAACACCTATGCTTTGGCTCAAACATTTAATCCCCCAGTTATCTAATAAGGGGGATTGTAAAATAGCGATTTTCTCTGCAAGAGTCGGCAGCATTAGTGACAATAGATTAGGTGGTTGGTATAGCTATCGAGCATCAAAATCAGCAATGAATATGTTAATAAAGTCAGCAGCTGTTGAACTTGCTCGTCGTGCTAAAAACATTAAACTTGTTTCATTTCATCCAGGTACAACCGATACACCATTATCTAAACCCTTTCAAAAAAATGTGCCAAAGGGAAAGCTTTTTACATGTGACTTTGTCGCGTCACAGCTATTAAATATTGTTAAAGAAATGCCGATTGATGGTGAAGCTAGTTTCGTCGATTGGCAAGGAAAGAACATTCCTTGGTAAAGTCTGATTTAAATAATAGCTTGAAACGTAACACTCAAATTAATTAAAGTGTTACGTCGAAGGTTTTTGATACCTTTCTACTTCCAACCAATTTTCCACATTGTACTGTCTTTTAAATCACGCCAATTTATTTCGTATTCATTGTTAGAAATAACAGCTTGGATGATGCATTCAATAATATTTTGGTCTTCGTCGACCGTTACTTTAATAATAGCAAAGTGTTTTTCTTTATTAGTCACTTCCATTTTTGTCCACTTGCTATGGATAAGTGTTTTAGGGCTGACTTTATTCATGATTAGTCTCCTATAATGTCTGTTAATGACCTAAATCATTAAATTCGATAGAATAAATTGATAAGTGAAAACGCTTGGGAGCATCACTCGCTATTAAAAACCCAACATGTGAAATAATTGATGAGGTTAATGTCGGCGCATTTGGAATTATTGTTCCTTTCAATGATGCTTGAAAGTCAGATAATTTAAATGTATGAGTTTCTATTACGTTAGCTGTAGTACAAAAATCGATTTTATATCCTTGTCCATCACCAACATCTGCCGTTTTAATTCTTAGCTGATAACAATTACCATCACCAGCAACCCTAATAGTAACCGTTTTAATGCTGCTAGATAATAATGGTAATCGTTGAAATACACTGGTAAAGCCACCATTATTATCTTTAGATATATCGCCATAAAAAAACATTGTATGATTAATTAAATCAATATTACCTATTGATAATCCGCCCATTACGCTATCGTTAGTAACATAACATTCATTATTGTCATTACTTGGATTAAACATAACAGACACTTTGTTATTCATTGTCCTCGTCTCCTGTGGCCAGATTTTTGTTGTATTTGGTTGTTGAATTAATCGCTGTATATTGTATTAAAGCGTCAAATTCAGCCATCGTTTTTTTATGTTCGAACTGGTAAGAAAACTTGCTATGAAAAGCTAGACTCATTGTGAGATCTTTATATCCGAGATAGCAGGTGTATCCATCGAAATCGTGCCATGCTGTTAACTCATCAAAATGAAATACGTTTTGACGTTTTTCGCCCTGCGAAATCACTATATTAAAAACATGTAGATAAGGTGATAGTTTCATATTAAATACTCTTAACTTATTAAACATAAGATGTATCAATCAATACGTTAAATAAGACTTAATAGTTCACTTGGACGAAAGCTTTATTTAATGATCTTATTTGAATTACACTGCGTATATAAACGTAGTTTTCGTTATTAACACAGGAAGTTTTCAATGCGTATCATTCTATTAAGTTTAATTATTTTAATCACCACAGGATGTAGCACTATCTATCCTAATCAATTATTGACAGGAAAAACCTTTCCTTCGGTTATAGGTGAGAGTCTTGAGAAAAATAAAGTAAATATTCCTGAAGATTTTAAAAGTGATTTCACTTTATTGTTAGTGGGCTACAAGCAGAATTCACAATTTGATATCGACCGTTGGTTAATTGGTTTAGATATGACTAAAACGGCAGTAGATGTTTATGAAATTCCAACCATCCAAGGATTATTTCCGCGTATGTTTAGCACCGTGATTAATAATGGTATGCGCAAAGGAATACCTAAAGAATTATGGAAAGGTGTAGTTACTGTTTACAACGATGGAGAGCTAGTTCAAGAGTTTACTGGTAATGAACAACCTAATAACGCTCGCGTATTATTGTTAAATAAGGACGGCGTAATTTTATACTTCTATGATGATGGTTTTTCAGTAGCTGCACTCAACAATGTCAGAAAATTTTTAAGTAAGTAATTTTTGAGTAAGTGACCTTTTAGTTAATGACTTTTTAGTAAGCAACTTTTTAGTAATCAAATTTTGACGAACTAAGTGACTTACTTTTGATTAACTATAGTTCTTCATACCCTTCTTTTAAAATAGCTCAATATACGATCAATATATTGAACTATTTTTGTCTGTTATCTTAAATAGACAAAATCAAATTATTCCAATTGCCTATTTATCTCTCATAAAAGATTATTCTTGTTTAAAGTATAACCTGCTGTTAATGGAATAGTATTTGCTAGTAAATAAACAATTCAACGGCATTGTCAAAATATAATGTTGGTAGAATTAGCAATGTTACCAGAATAATAAAATATAAATAAAAACACTATTATTGGTAGATCGACCTATTATTACATTACTTAAGCGAAGTTAGACACTAGAACACGTAAGTAGACTTAAATTAAAAGAATGTTATTAACATTTATATGCGCTTATACGCGTTAAACATAGGCGTGCTCTATATAATTAAATATTAAAACAAAAATTTATTATAATAATTTCATATAAATAATCTGTTAAAAATCAATTGATTTAAGATAAATTCAACGTAGAATGTAACAATATTGTTACTATATATTTTTAGGATATGCCATGAAATCAAAATTTGCGCGGTTACAGTCAATTTTATTATTAATTGTAAGCATGAGTCTTTTTTTAGGGAATCAAAGTTGGGCAGAAACGACCACAATTAACCAAGAACAAGCGAAGTTAGTAGGTAAGTTTGCCAAATACGTGACATGGCCGAGTGATGCTATCAAAACTGAATTCGTTATTGGTGTTTACCGTGATGATGAAAAACATGAATATTTCAGTAACTATTTTAAGAATAGAGTAGTAAAAGGAAAAAATATTTCGGTTCGTATGGTCGAGACAGTTAATGAAGCCAAGAAAACTAACATTCTATATATATCTGCTAAAGAAAAAGGTTTTCTAACTATTGCTCATTTCCAAATGAGTGGCTCAAGCGTTTTAATGATGACCGAAGATAGTAATGAACGTTATAAAACAATGGTTGATATTTCATATAATCAACAACAATCAAAATTAATATTTAGAATAAATGATTCCAATATTCTTAATACCCCGTTACAAGTGCCTGACATTTCAGTACTACTAAATGAAAAAAATGACGAATTGGCTTTCAATGATAGTTCAGCTAGTTCAACAAACTCTCAAGTTCCTGTTCAAAATGAATTTGCTATTCAAAATCAACTAGAACAACAAAAAAATACGTTAAGTCAATTGAATCAACAGTTGAGTCTGAACAAAGAAGAACATGATTTACAACTAGCAAAAGAAGCTGAAAAATTAAAAATTGCCAAAGCACAAAACGCTAAAAACAATAAACAGTTGAAAGAACAAAAATCCAAATTACGAGCATTAGAGAGAAAATTAAAAGCTCAAAAATCACAAATGAAAGCTGATAATCAAGCAGCTACTGCTGGCAATGACCAAACAAAAGAACAAGAGCTAGCAATTGCTACATTAAAAGAAGAACTTAAAAAACAAGAAGAAGCGACTGCAAACTCTGAAATACAATTGGCAACAATAATTAAAAAACATGAAGATGAATCATCTTCTGGTTTTCAGATTCTATTTTTTATCTTTTTAATTATCGCAATAGTAGCTCTAGTTATTGCTTACTTAATGTGGAAGAAGGCACAAGATGTATTATCACAACCACAGCCTAGAATTGAGCCAGTAATACCTGTAGTAGATAAAAAATCAGCATTACTACCTGTAAGAGAAGCGCAGTTAATTAAATCAGAAAATTTTGCAGCGTTAGGTTATATCGCTACTGATATTACTTATGCCGTTGGTTTAGCATTATCTGACTTACAAGATGAATTAGTGAGTGCTGGTGATACTAAAAATAGCACGACGCTTAAACCTATAGTAACGCTATTAGAGAACTTTAATACAATTGCTGCAGATCAAGATGATACCGATGTACAAACATTTGATCTAATCGCTTACATGAGAAACATGATGATGCT
Organism: uncultured Enterobacterales bacterium; assembly: GCA_937981905.1. Classification (GTDB taxonomy): domain Bacteria; phylum Pseudomonadota; class Gammaproteobacteria; order Enterobacterales; family Psychrobiaceae; genus Psychrobium. The sequence continues at coordinate 4,945 of CALJMY010000183.1, read as the reverse complement.
TTATAACTTTGAGTTTGAGCAAAGTGATATCATTTATAACTATTCTGGTGAATCGCAATTAACGATTAAATCAGTACCAAGTTATATTGCTCTCGTATTATTAAATTTAATTAATAACTCGTTAAAGCATGCATTTGATAACAATGGTAACGGCATCATTAATTTAGATGTTAAAAAATCAGCAAATGGCGGTGCAACAATCACTTATTCTGATGACGGCAAAGGAATGAATAAAGATACGTTAGAAAAAGTATTTACTCCGTTCTTTACTACTCAAGAAAAACGAGAATATGTAGGTGTTGGTATGACAACAACACACGAATTAATCAAGAATAAACTATCTGGTGATATCAAATTAGAAAGCCAAGAAGGTAAAGGTACTAAGGTTATTATTACTCTTCCTTAAGTAAGTCTTCTTAATAAAAGCCAAGCAATTGATTTCTTAGTTGCTTGGCTTTTTTACTTTATAAAGTACAAATTTAATATATCGAATTAGAAAAAAATCACTCCTCTACAGAAAAATCATTCTCCCCTGTTACAAATCACACAATCATTGATCTAATTTATATTTAAATTTTGGTTTTTCTTTTTGCTTAATATAAAGAGATAAATCATGATCTTTTTGACATTTAATCGTTCCGCCTAATAAGCCAGAAACCATAGCGGTTACTTTTGTTGTTGTTGATGTGCAATCAACATTAATCGCTCGTTTTTCTTCAGGCGTTTTTACCGTGTATTTATAGGTATGTTGAGGCAACGCTTTATTCATAACAGACATACCTGCTCCTTCGTTTGTAGGATTATAAACAGGAGCCTCAGACACTTTTAACTTAAGGTACTTTTTACTATTGAACAGCATATTGTTATTAACCGTATTTACGCTAGTAAATGTTTCATCATTTTTTACCGACACGGATTGAGTAACATCAACGACTTTATTTTTAAGCTCGACTATATCCTCAACAAATACTTCGTTTTGAGTTATTTCATTAATGTCATTATCAAGTTGGTCTTTAATAGCTGGAATATTGAATAAGGTATCTTCAATCGCTGTTTTATCAATATTAGGTATTGGCGATAACTTGTGCCTTGAGTAGTGTGCTAAGTAGTTATTATTTTGCTTTAAAGGAATAACTTTTTCATGTTGTCGATTTTTATTGTTAACACTTTCATTGTGACTAGTGATAATTAAAGAAGCTGTAACCACCTTATCTTTAATTATTTCATGTTTGAACAAGGACGTTTTACGTTTAGCACCAGAATCAACTTGAATTATTATTACAATTAAAAGTACACCGTGGACGATCAAAGACCATACAACAGCATTGTTTTTTTTAATCATTCCCTTGATCAATAGCTTATTCCTAACTTAATAAGTGTTAAATATAGAAAGGTAGACTGATGAAAATAAAAATGGTTCCGAATACAATAAATTTAGAATGCTCATAAAAAAAGGCCTAAATTACTTTAGGCCTTTTGAAGGTAAATTGATAAAAATCAACGTTAAAACTAATCTTTATAAAAAGCTTCAACAGTACCTTTAACAGTTAATAATAATGGCTGGCCACGGCGATCTAACGCTTTAGGTGAAGCAACTTTAACCCAACCTTCACTAATACAATATTCTTCAACATCGAAACGCTCTTTACCGTTTAAGTTGATACCGATTTCGTGTTCAAAAACTTCTTCCACATGAAACTTACTACGTGGGTTTCCTGAAAGTTGATCCGGTAAAGCGGGTCTTGATTTAGTGTCGTTCATGTTGATGACCTGTAAAAAATATAAAGGTCTATTTTAGACAATATAAGACCTACGCTCAAGCGCTGTAATCATAAATATTCAGGTTAACACCAAATAACTAATATTCTATTTTGTGTAGATTCCGGCTCCATGTGAAATTCTCAACATTGTAAAATCATATAGTTAGGAGCACGAATTTAATTCGATTTTAAATAAATCCGGCAAACAGTGAAATTAACAACATTAATCCGCTTTTTCCTGACAACAAAGACACCATTGCGTTTGTTCACGTAATTGTATTGATATGACTCAATGCCAAGTCCAATAGACGTCACCGAGTTTGAATTTACCTAACAATAAACTAACCACGCATCAAGATACGGCAGTTAATCTAGTTTCATGCATATTTTCCGTGACAGAGGAAAAGAATTTGTTAACAATGTGGATCGTATTCATGACCTGTACCTAGGTTGGTTATTTTAATTTGGCGATAGATCTGATCACCAAATGTCATGAATATTCCTTCTAATTTAAATTATATCCTTGTTTTTAAGGTTATATTTTTGGAGAGGTCTCTGTATCTGTCCCAAATTATTATATTATAATTTAGATTATTAACCCTGATATGGAGTGTTGTTTTGTTATTTAATAAAGTCATCTTTTTTATTGTTTTATTGTTATCTATTTCTTACTCATACGCGAGTACACCATTAACATCTAATGAATTTTTAGAGAATAAGCTAATGGTAGATACTGCTATTTCTCCAAATGGAAAATTGTTAGCTACTATTTGGTATATTGATAAATACAATTCCAATATTGTAACGATTCAAGATTTAACAAAAGAATCTAGGCCTGTCATTACAACTATAAAAGAAAGAATCACCTTACCCCAAGCTGTTTACTGGCCCAATGACGAACGGTTAATGATGAAATTGAGAATACCTAAATTTTTAAATGACGCTAAATCAAAACTAAAATCTGATCCGGCTAACTTTAATATTTATGATTTTCAAACAAGAGAAGTAACTGTATCTGTTAATCATCAAGGAAAAGATTTAGTTCAATTTCGCAGTAAAACAAATGGTGACTTAATTAACAAAATTAGAAACTTTATGATTGATGACCCTGACCATATTTTAATGGAACAATATGCCAATGGTCGTAATATGTTAAGAAAAGTTAACATATATACTGGGATTGGTATAAACGTAGCTGGCGGAGGCAAGAATACGATAAAGTTTATTTCAGACGATAAAGGGATACCTCAATATCGAGTTGACTATTTACCAGTATCTAAGGCTTATGAAATATTTAAATATACTGATCAGAAATGGGTAACACTAGAAAAATTAAAATTAAACAATTTTAAAGATGAATTAAATGGTGATTACAATACTTACGATGCGGCATTAGTTAATGTTAACAATGAGCAATTAATATACCTTAAAGCTGATTCATACACCGGTTACAAAGAAATCATTTCCATAGATATAAAAACCAAAAAAGAAACTACACTCGTTAGTTTAACTGATCAAGATGTAGTTTCTATTTTTTTGAGTACAAAAGATTCAAGAGTTCTTGGTTACGAATATATTGATAATAGTGTGAAACGATCTGTTTATTTTGATAAAGCAAAGCAAGACATTAACGAAAAAGTTGGACAATATTTCCCACATGACAATTATCAATTATTTTCCAATTCAGATGACGAAACGCAATGGGTCATTAAAAGTAATGGTGCAAGTGAACAAGCTTATTATTTATATAATAATAATTCTGGAAAACTCGAACTTTATTCTACAGCCTATAAATATAGAACGACTGAAAACCTTGGGGTAGCTGCTAAAGTTACTTATACCGCACGCGATGGAATAAAAATACCCAGCTACCTGTTATTACCTCCGACATATGAAAAAAATAAAACTTACCCACTTATCATTTTTCCACATGGAGGGCCTCACGTTCGTGATTATTCAACGTTTAATGGACTTGCTCAATTTCTGTCCACACGTGGCTACATTGTAATGCAGCCTAACTTTCGAGGTTCTACCGGCTATGGTAAAAAATTTAAAGAATTAGGCTATAAACAATGGGGAGGAACAATGCAAGATGATCTTGAAGACGGTGTTAAATTCCTTATTAGCAAGGGGTATGCTGATAAGCATAAAGTGTGTATTTTAGGTGCTTCTTATGGTGGGTATGCTGCTTTAATGGGAGTAGTAAAAACACCAGATTTATATAAATGTGCAGTAAGTATAAATGGTATCTCTGATACGAAAAAGCTTATTAAACATAAGAACTTCTTGCTTAAATACAATCAACCCGCTTTAGATTTTATAAAGAAAGCATATGGCGACATTAACAAGGATGCAGATTATCTAGCTAAAAATTCTCCAATAAACTATGTTGAAAAAATAAAATCACCTGTGTTAATTTTAGCAGGAGAAGAAGATAATTCAGTTCGCGTTGAACAATCTCTATTATTTGCTAATGCACTACTTAAAGCTGGTAAAGATGTAGAAGCGTATTATTCAAAATGGGCAAACCATAATTTATTTCGATATTCTGACTGTAGAAAAGAAGGATATAAAAAAATAGAAAAATTCTTATCCAAACATTTAAATACCCCCCTTATAGAAAAGCCTAAAGAAGAACGTTTTTTAAAGAAAAAAAGTTTTTGGCAAAAAGAAAATGTAACTTGTCTACAGGATGATGTCTCTTTCTAAACATTGGGGTCAGATAAAAATAAGTATTCTCATCTAAATCGATAGTCAGGGTTTGATTTATTTATTGAAGATGAGAATAGCTAAATTACCAAAAATCCAACCAAAGGGGTCATAGAAACTTTATCCCTTCCAATACTAAAGCTAACCTAGACATAACTATTTCTAAGGAGCTTTATGCCCTAAATACGAATGTCGGCTATGAGTTTATTACTGACTGTCAGGTTTTGTTTTATAGTTTATTAAATACAGCCTGAGCGTTTTAATAAAGCAAACAATAAATGTATCTCTTTTATACCTTTAATAATGTCACCATGCCGGATTATTTCCATTTGAAACCGGAACCCACATTTGTTTATGATTCAAACAAAAATCTTGCACTCACAAAAAAACAACTGTATAAATAAACATATCTGTATAACACTGTATAAAAACACATAGGTGATGGAATGCTTACTCAATTAACAATTAATGATTTT
>CALJMY010000182.1 GCA_937981905.1 uncultured Enterobacterales bacterium | reverse complement strand
TTTTATAAAAACTTTAAAAACGTTGTTTTCTTCTCTAAACCGTTGCTTAGTATCATTTAACGTTAACCGCTAAGTGATGCTCTGCTCCGTTTCAGTGAGGCGCATTATAGACAGATCCTAATAGTTGGCAAGGGCTTTTTTGATCTTTTATTTTGTTTGATTAAAAATAAAACGATCATCATGTGATCGACGTTTATACACGCATCTTTTGCTGTATAATTAATCATTTCATATAATAAGATACTCGATCTAGATGATCCTACGATCGATAACTTACAATTAAGCAATCTTATAAGTTAATAACGCTTATATTTTAGCTCTTTCATAATAAGTTACTTTAATCGCATAATTGTCGCCTAATCTCATTCAGGAAAATAAACGATTTAAGACATCAAGATTAAAGAGAGATAAATCAGTATAGCAATAGACTACTTTTCAAATAAGGTCGAATCGTTTTTACTAACACCAAAAACATCGTTACGATTAAAGCCAAGAGTGATATGAAAATCTTTATTGTTTAAGCCAAGTTTTTTTCTAAATTGTTGAGCGGCTTGCGATGATACAACAACAAAAATAGCGCTATCTTTATCGTTACTCGCTCTACCTAATCCTTTAAATAAGAAAGTAGCTTGAGGTAATTTAGACATTTCGATATTTTTTATATCGTCGTATTCATAAGGGTTAATGAGCGTTATATGAAAGCTGTCATGATCACGTTCAGCTTGTGCGGTTCTATAGGTTGCAAATTCTTTATCCCCTAATTTTTCTCGCATCTCATCAAGATAATTTGCAATTAAAGATCTATCGATTTTATAACCAACATAAATTAAGCCACTATTATCTTTTAATTTAGACGCTGTTAACACATGAGGTCCTATTAGTGATTTATTATTTAATGATACACATCCCAACAAGTTCAATGTTAATGAAACACAGACCACCAGCTTAAGTATTAATTTACCCTTCATAATTATGTACCTAATAAATTTTGGCCACAAACACGTAAAACATTACCGTTAATTGTTTTTGCATTCGGTGATGCTAGAAATGAAATAGCATGGGCAACATCACTTGGTAAGCCACCTTGTGAAAAAGAAGACATGCGACGACCAAAATGTCTTATCATCAGTGGAATCGATGCGGTCATTTCAGTTTCAATGAAACCAGGAGCAACGCCATTAATTGTTATATTTCGGTCATTAGCTGCTAAATACGATGCGGTAGCTTCTACTAACCCAATAATTCCAGCTTTTGAAGCAGCATAATTTACTTGCCCAGCATTCCCAGCAATACCACTGATTGATGAGACACAAACAATACGTCCATCTTCACTTAACTGATTGTTATCAATCAACGTAGTATTAATATTAGCTACAGCCGTTAGATTAATATCAATCACTAATTGCCATTGTTCAATACTCATTCTTTTAAGCGTTTTATCGCGAGTGATACCAGCATTGTGGACAATTATATCTAGCGGCTTTGCTAACGAATCAATAATTTTTTGAGCAGCTTGATCGTCTGTAATATTTAGTAATAAGGATTCACCGCCAATTAATCTCATCTGCTCATCAAGTTTTTCTTTCGCTTGAGGAATATCTAAGCCAATAATATGAGCACCGTCTTGCGCTAGACACTTTGCTATAGCAGCACCAATACCACGGCTAGCACCAGTGACTAATGCTGTTTTACCTGTTAAAGGTTTATCCCAAGATTGAATTGTCCCTTGTGTACCATTTGAATTGATAGACTGCCCTGTAATAAACGCACTTTTATCTGATATAAAAAAACGGCTTGATGCGGCTAAACTGGCAACAGACAAAGATGAAACAGATAAAAGGTTTACAGTGCACCCTTTACGCCCTACTTCTTTCGCTAGTGATTTAACGACCCCAGATAGTGCTCTTTGAGCACAGGCTTGTAATATTGGCATCTCTTGGATTATTACTAAGCCTATAATTAATATTCTACTGTTATTGGGTAGTTGCTGTAATTTTTGATTAAAAAAATCATAACATTGAGTTAATTCATCAGGAGTTTTAATGTGAGAACCGTCAAAAATTAGCCCGCTAGCAATATGATTTAAATCATTACTTACTGACAACTCATTATCTGGAAAGCATGTTTTAAATAACGTTAAATTTCTTTCATTAGATACAACTATTGAATTTTTAACTAATAAATCACCTTGTATATGGCGTGTTAATTGTGGAGGAATACTTAATCCAAATATTGAAAAAAGTTGTTTTCCAAATTTACTATGAGAAAAATTTAAATATGAATCACTCACTACTGCACTCTATTGTTTAATGTCGATATAGATATAACCATATATCAAAATTACCCATCATTATATGGCTAAAATCATAACCTTACTTATAACAAGGCAATAACAAATAATTACACAATAAATAACAAATAATGATTTATTACTAGTTACCTTAGTATTTAATCATTATGATGAAAGAATAATAATAATTCTAATTCACTTTAAATATTTGAGTAATAATATGACTATTAATTTACGTTTGATTTTCGGCTTTAGTGTCGTCCTTTTAATGATGCTAGCTTTAACTATTATAGGTATATATCGTGTTAATTTTATTGATACAACCATCACTCAAATCACAGATTCAAACTCAGTAAAGCAACGTTATGCTATTAATTTCCGTGGTAGTGTTCATGATCGTGCGATTGCAATACGCGATGTTGTTTTTGCTAGAACAACAAATGAATTAGATAAAGATGTTAATGATATAAGAAAGCTCGATGGTTTTTATCAGACATCAGCATCTGCAATGCGATCTATAATGTCTTCAACAAACATTACTTCAGAAGAAAAGCGTATTTACACTAAAATCAATGCAATTGAACAACAAACAATACCGTTAATTGAACAAGTGATAAACGCTAAACGTTCTGATGATTTACAAGCTGCAAATAACATATTACTTAATCAAGCAAGGCCAGCCTTTGTCCAATGGTTAGGCGTTATTAACCAATTTATTGACTATCAAGAATCCGTTAACCAACAAGCAACGAAAGAAGTTCGTATGGTAGCGAGTTCTTTTCAACAATGGATGATTATTCTAACGGCTATTGCAATTACGATTGGCAGTGCTGTTGCTTATAAAATAAGTTATCAAATCAAACAATCTGTTGGTGGCGAGCCTCAAGAAGCAGCAGAAACAGTTGCTAAAATTTCACAAGGTGATTTAACCGGCGAAATTTACTCATGTTGCCCTAATAGTATGATGGCATCTGTTGAAGTTATGCAGAAAAAATTAAAGACTACCGTTGATAACATTATAGAGTCATCAAATGAATTATCAGAACGAGCAATTCTAGTAACAGCAGGTTCATTACAAGCGCTTAATGCAGCAGACAAGCAAGTTGAACAAACTACCCAAGCGAAAGAAAACTTAGCCTCAATGGGCAATCGTCTCCATAGTGTTGTAGAAACAGTTAAACAAACTGAAGACAATTCAAAAGCAACGGTTGAGTTATCACAACGAGGACGACAAGCCGTTAAAAATGTTGCAAATGAAATAGAAAAAATATCAATAACAGTTAAAGGTACCGTTTCACAAGTTAATATATTACAAGAACGAACGCGTGAGATTGGTGACATCATTAATGTTATTCGAAGTATTTCTGAACAAACCAACTTATTAGCACTTAATGCAGCGATTGAAGCAGCACGTGCTGGTGAGAGCGGTCGAGGATTTGCTGTAGTTGCTGATGAAGTCCGCCTGTTAGCTCAACGCACTGGCGATGCAACAGGTAAAATTGAGTCTATGATTAATCAAGTCCAAGAAGATACACAAGCATCTGTAACAGCAATGGAAACAACAGTACCGCAAGTAGAAAAAGGATTAACTCTTACCCATCAAGCAAATGAGTTGCTTAGTGATATACAACATCAAGCAGATGATTCATTAATCAAAGTATTAGAAGTTGTTAGTGCCACCAGCAAACAGGTGGCGACTATACATAATGTTTCTCAAGGCATGGAAGACATTACAATGATGTCTCAAGAATCGAGTCAAACCCTTAAAAACAATGTCGACCAAACACAATTATTAGCAACATTATCTACAACTCTTAAAAATGACATTAATTACTTTACAGTCAATTAAGGCTGAAAAATTCCAATAACTTCAGTGGGTGATACTGCAGCTTTAGCTACTTTTTCATCCACTTGAGATTGTTTATGATGACATTCCACACATTCAATCTTCTCTACATCATTTTCTTTATAAAGCATTAATGAGTCTACTTCCTTACATTTTGGACAGGTAGCGCCCGCAATAAAGCGTTTTTTTCGTTGTGTTGACATAATATTTTCTCCGACTACTAATGGTCGCTACTTTAACATAAACATCACGACAAGCTATCGATAAGCATGATATTACGCTATTATCCGGCTAATTTATTTTTTAGATTTTGTCTCATGATTGTCATTAAAGATTTACAGTTACTGCGCGGCGGTAAAGAATTACTTAAAAATGCTAACGCAACTATCTACCCTGGCGCTAAAGTAGGATTAGTTGGTGCTAATGGTTGTGGAAAGTCGAGTTTATTCGCTTTAATGCGTGGTGTTCTACATCAAGATCAAGGTGACTTTTCATTTCCAAGTCAATGGCAAATGGCATGGGTAAAACAAGAAACACCTTCAATGCAAAGCAGTGCGCTTGATTATTGTATCGATGGTGATATGCAATATCGTGAATTTGAACGTCGATTAAAAGAAGCTGAAGATACCAATAACGGCCAAGAAATTGCTGAAATGCATGCAGCTATCGATAATATTAATGGCTATAGCGTTGCAGCCCGTGCAGGTGAACTTCTTCATGGTTTAGGTTTTAGTGACAGTCAATTAGAATCTCCAGTATCGAGTTTCTCTGGTGGTTGGCGCATGCGATTAAATCTAGCGCAGGCATTATTATGTCGTTCAGACTTACTATTACT